>NZ_JBMMUE010000014.1:0-121964 GCF_049257215.1 Pseudoalteromonas thalassia | reverse complement strand
TGCTTTATATTGTTAAAGAACGTTTTGAGATACTTTTGCGTCTCAAGGGCTGTGCATTCTACGCAAGCCGTTATTTTTGTCAACACTTAATTTTGAGAAAAGTTTATTTTTTCAAAACTCAGTCTTACTTGACTCAACCAACTCGTCGTTTCGCTTGTTTGTAAGCAGTCCGCCGTGTCGATGGATGCGCATTATAGGGAGATCCGAATTGAGATCAACTGTTTTTTGAAGTTTTTGTGAAAAAAATGACTGTTCGAGCAAAATACGAACGAAGCGGGCAAAAAGCACACTAAATAGGGTCGTATTATAGCTATTTGGCCAATGAAGTTTATAAATACGCTTGTTTTTAACTTGTATAAGAGAAGATGTAACTACTAACGAGCACTATATTGATCTTTATATGTGATCTTAATTGCTAGTTGCTAGTTGCTAGTTGCTAGTTGCTAGTTGCTAGTTGCTAGTTGCTAGTTGCTAGTTGCTAGTTGCTTCAAAATTGTATGGTAAAGATATGGGGTTGGTAGAGGTATTTTAGTAATAACGAATTTCAGAAAGTAAAAAGCCGAGCATAAGCTCGGCTTTTTGGTGTCTTTACGACTTACTCTGCAGACTGCGCGTCTTCTTGAACTTCTTCGTTTGTCGCTGGGCGACCAACTAGTTCAATATAAGCCATTGGTGCATTATCACCAGCACGGAAGCCACACTTAAGAATACGAGTGTAACCACCAGGACGGTCTGTATTACGTGGACCGATTTCGCTGAATAATTTACCAACTACTTCATTATCACGCGTGCGAGCAAACGCTAAACGGCGGTTTGCTACACTGTCAGTCTTAGCCAGTGTGATTAAAGGTTCAATTACACGGCGCAACTCTTTAGCTTTAGGCAAAGTTGTTTTGATGATTTCATGTTTCACCAAAGAACCAGCCATGTTGCTGAACATCGCTTTGCGATGGCTGCTGTTACGGTTTAATTGACGACCACTCTTACGATGGCGCATGACCCTATCCTTCTAACTAAACTAATATAGTGATTTAGATTATTCAGCTAGGCTTGCAGGTGGCCAGTTTTCTAGGCGCATACCTAGAGATAGACCACGTGAAGCTAGCACGTCTTTAATTTCAGTTAGAGACTTCTTACCTAAGTTAGGCGTTTTAAGAAGCTCAACTTCAGTGCGCTGAACTAAATCACCGATATATTGAATTTGCTCGGCTTTCAAACAGTTTGCTGAACGTACTGTTAGTTCAAGATCATCAACTGGACGAAGTAGAATAGGATCGAATTCTGGCTTCTCTTCTTTCTCTTCTGGCTCAGTTACATCACGTAAATCTACGAATGCATCTAATTGCTCAGCTAAGATAGTAGACGCACGGCGGATCGCTTCTTCAGGATCTAAAGTGCCGTTTGTTTCCATATCAATGATTAACTTGTCTAAGTCTGTACGTTGCTCAACACGGGCTGATTCAACCGAGTACGCAATACGTTCAACTGGGCTGAATGATGCATCAAGCAGCAGACGACCAATTGGACGCTCATCGTCATCAGAGGATAAACGACTAGATGCCGGCACATAACCGCGACCGCGCTCAACACGAATACGCATGCTGATCTCGCTGCTATCTGTCGTAAGGTGACAGATAACGTGATCTGGGTTGGCGATAGTTACATCACCATCGTGCTGAATATCAGCCGCAGTCACAGGGCCTACACCAGATTTAGTCAGGGTCAGAAAAACTTCATCTTTGCCTTCTAAAGTTACTGCTAGACCTTTAAGGTTTAACAGAATTTCAATGATGTCTTCTTGTACGCCCTCTTTCGCGCTGTACTCATGCAATACACCGTCGATTTCAACTTCAGTTACTGCACATCCAGGCATAGATGATAACAGTATACGGCGTAAGGCATTACCCAAAGTGTGACCGAAGCCACGCTCTAATGGTTCTAAAACTACTTTAGAACGCGTTGGGTTGATAGCGTCGATATCGACTAACCTTGGTTTTAGGAATTCGGTAACAGAACCCTGCATTTTATCCTCTCTTAACTCTTAACTTTACTTAGAGTAAAGTTCGACGATTAGTTGTTCGTTAATGTCCGCAGACAGATCTGAACGCTCAGGTAGGCGCTTGAAGCTACCTTCCATTTTCTTACCGTCAACTTCAACCCAAGTCGGCTTTTCACGTTGCTCAGCCAACTCTAGAGCAGCGATGATACGTGCTTGTGTTTTAGACTTCTCACGAATCACAACAGTATCTTCTGGTGAGATTACGTATGAAGGAATGTTCACAACACGACCATTAACTAAGATCGCTTTGTGGCTAACTAACTGACGTGCTTCAGCACGTGTGCTAGCAAAACCCATGCGATATACAACATTGTCTAAACGTTGCTCTAAAAGCTGTAACAAGTTTTCACCTGTATTACCTTTAAGGCGAGCAGCTTCTTTGTAGTAGTTACGGAATTGCTTTTCTAATACACCGTAGATACGACGTACTTTTTGCTTTTCACGTAACTGTAAACCGTAATCAGATAAGCGACCTTTACGAGCGCCGTGCTGACCAGGTGCAGTCTCAAGTTTACACTTAGAGTCGATAGCTCTTACGCCGCTCTTAAGGAACAGGTCAGTACCTTCACGACGACTCAGCTTGAGCTTAGGGCCCAAATATCTTGCCATGTTATTTCTCCTAACCTATTGTTAAACGCGACGTTTCTTCGGTGGACGACAACCATTATGAGGGATTGGCGTCACGTCAGTGATGTTGGTGATACGGTAACCAGCAGCATTCAAAGCACGTACAGCAGATTCACGACCTGGACCTGGACCTTTAATGAAAACTTCTAGATTTTTTAAACCGTATTCTTGAGCAGCAGTACCTGCGCGCTCTGCAGCAACCTGAGCAGCGAATGGAGTAGATTTACGTGAACCACGGAAACCTGAACCACCTGCTGTAGCCCATGATAGTGCATTACCTTGACGGTCGGTAATTGTTACAATAGTGTTGTTGAAAGAAGCATGAACATGAGCCATACCATCAGCAACTTGCTTTTTAACCTTCTTACGACGAATTGGTGCTTTAGCCATAATCTACCCCACCTTATTTCTTGATAGGCTTGCGAGGACCCTTACGAGTACGCGCGTTAGTCTTAGTACGTTGACCACGAAGTGGTAACGAACGACGGTGACGTAGGCCACGGAAACAACCAAGGTCCATAAGGCGCTTGATATTTAATGTAACTTCACGACGAAGGTCACCTTCTACAGTGTACTTGCCAACTGCTTCACGCAATACGTCAAGTGTTTCGTCTGAAAGTTCACCGATTTTTGTGGTCTCGGCGATACCAGTCGCTGCTAAGATAGCCTTAGAGCGAGTCTTACCTATGCCATAAATAGCAGTTAAACCGATAACTGCATGTTTATGATCAGGGACGTTAATGCCAGCGATACGGGCCACTAACACATCTCCTATATTTGAATTTGGTTATCATCTGTTTGAAAAGCCCGTAAGGATACTCAAACGAAGACCAAATCACAACTAAAAACACAGGCCGAGTAAATAACTCAGCCTGCACGACTGTTTAATTAGCCTTGCCTTTGCTTGTGCTTAGGCTCACTGCAAATTACGCGTACTACACCAGCACGTTTAATAACTTTACAGTTACGGCATATTTTCTTAACGGAAGCACGTACTTTCATTGCTCAACTCCGTAAAATGACCTTATCGGCCGTAGCCTTTAAGGTTTGCTTTTTTCAGCACAGAATCATACTGATGTGACATCAGATGCGTCTGTACTTGTGCCATAAAGTCCATGATTACAACAACGATAATCAAAATTGATGTACCGCCGAAATAGAATGGCGTTTGCCATGCCATAGTCATGAATTCGGGCACCAGACAGATAAAGGTTATATACAAAGCACCTGCCAATGTCAGGCGTGTCATCACTTTATCAATGTATTTAGATGTCTGCTCACCTGGACGAATACCTGGGATAAATGCGCCAGATTTTTTCAGGTTATCTGCTGTTTCACGCGGGTTAAATACCAACGCGGTGTAGAAAAAGCAGAAGAAGATAATAGCCGCAGCTAAAACCATCGCATATAAAGGTTGACCTGGAGTCAACGTTGTTGCGATTGCTTGTAGCACATCAGCGACCGGACCTTCACCCTGGCCGAACCAGCTTGCAATTGTACCAGGGAACAGAATTATACTGCTAGCAAAGATTGGTGGAATAACACCCGCCATATTTACTTTCAACGGTAAGTGCGTGCTTTGAGCAGCAAATACCTGACGACCTTGTTGACGCTTCGCATAGTTTACAACGATACGACGTTGTCCACGTTCGAAGAATACAACTAGGTAAGTAACAGCGAATACGATTACAGCAATCAATAACAGTACAAGTACATTCAGATCACCTTGGCGCGCCATTTCGGCTGTCGAACCAATAGCAGACGGCAGGTTAGCTACGATACCAACAAAAATCAGAACCGAAATACCGTTACCGATACCACGTTCTGTAATTTGTTCGCCCAACCACATAAGGAACATAGTACCTGTTACTAAACTCACTACAGCAGTGAAGTAGAAACCGATACCTGGGTTAACAACTAACCCGTCCATCATGCCCGGTAAGCTTGTAGCAATACCGATAGATTGGATAGTAGCAAGCACAAGCGTGCCGTAGCGTGTATACTGGCTGATTTTCTTACGCCCTTGCTCACCTTCTTTCTTAAGCTCTATAAACGGCGGATACATATGCGTTAATAGTTGCGTAATAATTGAAGCCGAGATATACGGCATAATACCCAGTGCCAACACTGAGGCTCGCTCAAGCGCACCACCGCTGAACATGTTAAACATTTCAACAATGGTGCCCTTTTGTTGCTCGAAGAAATCGGCAAGTACAGCGGCGTCAATCCCAGGGATCGGCACGAATGAACCTAGACGGTAAATAATGATAGCACCTAGTACGAATAGTAATCGACGCTTCAATTCCGAAAGCCCACTTTGTGCACTTTTCATATCTTGACCTGGTTTAGCCATTAGTACTTCCTTAGTCTTCTACCTTGCCTCCGGCAGCTTCGATAGCTTCGCGAGCACCTTTAGTCACTTTAAGACCTTTAACGGTTACTGCGCGTGAAACTTCGCCAGATTTTACTACTTTAACGAACTGGATGTTCTTTTTAACTAGACCAGCTGCTTGTAACGCGTTTACGTCTACTACATCGCCATCAACTTTAGCGATTTCAAAAAGGTTAACTTCAGTAGATACTAATGATTTACGTGAAGTGAAACCAAATTTAGGTAGACGACGTTGCATAGGCATTTGACCGCCTTCGAAACCAACGCGAACTTTACCGCCAGAACGTGATTTTTGGCCTTTATGACCACGGCCACCAGTCTTACCAAGACCAGAACCAATACCACGACCTAGACGTTTCTTTTCTGTTTTTGCACCAGCAGCAGGTGAAAGTGTATTCAAACGCATCGAATTAACCCTCAACCTTTACCATGTAAGAAACTTGGTTAATCATACCACGCACACATGCTGTGTCTTCTAACTCAACAGTGTGATTGATACGACGTAGACCAAGACCACGTAATGTAGCTTTATGCTTCGGTAAACGACCGATAGAGCTCTTTACTTGTGTTACTTTTACAGTTTTATTAGCCATGGTTTACCCCGTGATTTCGTCAACGCTAAGACCACGTTTAGCAGCGATTGACTCTGGAGAGTTCATGTTCTCTAGAGCTGCAATCGTTGCACGAACGATGTTGATCGGGTTAGTTGAACCGTATGCTTTTGACAATACGTTCTGTACACCAGTTACTTCTAGTACTGCACGCATCGCACCACCGGCGATGATACCTGTACCTTCAGAAGCAGGCTGCATGTATACTTTAGAACCCGCGTGGCGACCCTTGATTGGGTGCTGTAGCGTGTTACCGTTAAGGTCTACACTGATCATGTTGCGACGTGCTTTTTCCATTGCTTTTTGAATTGCAGCTGGAACTTCACGTGCTTTACCATAACCAAAACCTACTTTACCTGCGCCGTCACCAACTACAGTTAGTGCAGTGAAGCTAAAGATACGACCACCTTTAACCACTTTAGACACACGGTTTACCGCGATTAGCTTTTCAGCCAAATCAGGCTGTTGTTGCTTTGCTTCTACGTTAGCCATTGTCTACTCCTAGAATTGCAGACCGGCTTCACGCGCTGCATCAGCAAGCGCCTTCACACGGCCGTGATATTTAAAGCCACTGCGATCAAAAGCAATCTTTTCGATGCCTTTGTCAGCTGCACGTTCAGCAACCGCTTTACCAACTGCTTGAGCAGCCGCAACGTTACCTGTGCCTTTAACTGTTTCGCTAATTGCTTTTTCAACAGTAGAAGCAGCAGCCAGTACAGTACCCTCAGCAGTAACTACTTGAGCGTAAATGTGACGTGGCGTGCGGTGGATAACAAGACGCGTTGTGCCTTGTTCAATATAATTTCTACGAGTGCGTTTAGCACGACGTAGACGAGCTGTTTTTTTATCCATCGTCTTACCTTACTTCTTCTTAGCCTCTTTACGGCGTACATTCTCGTCCGCGTAACGAACACCTTTACCTTTATAAGGCTCAGGTTTACGGTATGCACGGATGTTAGCAGCTGTTTGACCAACTAACTGCTTGTCTACGCCCTTAACTAGAACTTCTGTTTGGCTTGGTGTTTCAATCGTAATACCTTCTGGTACTTCGAAATTAACTGGGTGTGAGAAACCAAGAGTTAAGTCTAATACTTTGCCCTTAGCTGCTGCACGGTAACCAACACCTACTAACTGAAGTTTCTTCTCGTAACCTTCATGCGTACCAACAACCATGTTGTTGATTAGAGCGCGAGCAGTACCTGCTTGTGCCCATGCATTAGCTACGCCTTCACGAGGTAAAGTTGTAATAACGTTGTCGTTAACTTGAACTTCAACAGCGTCGTTGATAGTACGAGTTAATTCACCGTTTTTGCCTTTAACTGTGATGTCCTGGCCTTTTAATGTAACTTCTACACCGGCAGGAACATTGATTGGTGCCTTTGCTATGCGAGACATAGTTCCCCTCCGATTAAGCTACAAAGCCAATGATCTCACCACCAACGCCGGCACTACGTGCTGCGCGGTCTGTCATTAGGCCTTTAGAAGTTGATACGATAGCGATACCAAGACCACCCATTACCTTTGGTAATTCGTCACGTTTCTTATAGATACGTAGACCAGGGCGGCTAACACGCTGGATATTTTCAATAACAGCTTTGCCTTCGAAATATTTTAATTCGATAGAAAGCTCAGGCTTCGCTTCACCGCTTACAGCGTAATCTGCGATATAACCTTCATCTTTTAATACTTTAGCTACTGCTACTTTCAGTTTTGAAGTTGGCATCGTTACTGATACTTTCTTCGCTGACTGACCGTTACGGATACGTGTAAACAAATCCGCAATAGGATCTTGCAAGCTCATAGTCTTACTCCCGTGATACTATTACCAGCTAGCCTTTTTAAGGCCAGGAATTTCACCGCGCATAGCTGCTTCGCGAACTTTAATACGGCTCATGCCGAATTTGCGAAGGTAACCATGTGGGCGGCCCGTAACGTTACAACGATTACGTTGACGTGAAGGGCTAGAATCACGTGGTAAAGCTTGTAGCTTTAATACCGCGTCCCAACGATCATCGTCAGATGTATTAACATCACTGATGATAGCTTTTAGTGCCGCACGCTTTTCAGCATACTGAGCAACTAATTTAGTGCGCTTTGCTTCGCGCGCTTTCATAGAATTCTTTGCCATAACCCTACCCTTATTTCTTGAATGGGAAGTTAAACGCTTCTAACAACGCACGGCCTTCATCATCTGTTTTCGCAGAAGTAGTGATAGTGATATCAAGACCACGTACACGGTCTACTTTATCATAATCGATTTCTGGGAAGATGATTTGCTCACGTACGCCCATGCTGTAGTTACCACGTCCATCAAAAGACTTAGCACTTACACCACGGAAGTCACGAATACGTGGGATAGCGATTGAAACCAAACGCTCAAAAAAGTCCCACATACGCTCGCCACGTAGGGTTACTTTACAACCAATTGGGTAACCTTCACGCACTTTGAAGCCTGCAACTGATTTGCGTGCTTTAGTGATTAGAGGTTTCTGACCAGAGATTGCTTCTAGATCCGCAACAGCGTTATCTAGGATCTTCTTGTCAGCTAGAGCTTCGCCCACACCCATATTTAATGTGATCTTTTCGATCTGAGGGACTTGCATGACAGAGCTGAAACCAAACTTCTCTTGAAGCTCAGCAACTACTTTGTCTTTATATACTTCATGCAGTTTCGCCATCATTCTACTCCAACTATTAGATAGTTTTACCAGTAGATTTAAAGATACGTAATTTCTTACCATCTTCAATCTTGAAACCTACACGATCTGCTTTACCCGTTTCCGAGTTGTAGATCGCAACGTTTGATACGTCGATAGACGCTTCTTTCTCAACAATACCGCCAGCTTGGTTCAACTGAGGAACAGGCTTTTGGTGCTTCTTGATTAAGTTGATGCCTTCGACAAATACTCGACCAGATTCAGCAACAACTGAAAGCACTTTACCGCGCTTACCTTTGTCTTTGCCTGCTAGTACGATTACTTCGTCATCACGACGGATTTTTGCTGCCATGATAGACTCCTTATAGTACTTCTGGTGCTAGTGAAACGATTTTCATGAACTTTTCAGTACGAAGTTCACGAGTCACAGGGCCGAAGATACGAGTACCAATTGGCTGTAAGTTATCGTTTAAGATAACAGCCGCATTGCTATCGAAACGGATCAAAGAACCGTCCGGACGACGAACGCCTTTTTTAGTACGCACAACTACCGCGTTTTTAACATCACCTTTCTTCACTTTACCGCGAGGAATTGCTTCTTTTACAGAAACTTTGATGATATCGCCAACCGCTGCATAGCGACGGTGCGAACCGCCAAGGACTTTAATACACTGCACTTTGCGAGCGCCGCTGTTATCAGCAACGTCCAGCTGAGTTTGCATTTGGATCATGTTAATGACCTCCGGTGTAGAAATTACAACACGCCTTAATTTTGTTTAAAATCAAGACATTTCGGTTAAATTCCACTCAAAAAACAAGCAAGTTGTCTCTTAAGGGCGGGCAATTGTAGCAGCAATGGCAAGGAAGTGGTAGGTTATTTTTTAATTAATTTGGAATTATTCGCAATGCCTGCATTGAGGAATTACAGCAGCTTGCTGGTTTGTTATTGATTATAAAACAAACAGGGCGCAAATGCGCCCTGTTTTTGACTTTAATTAAATTTTTATTAATTACCAAATAGACCTTTTAATTTGTCTTTAATTTTATCTTTGGCTTTTTCTTTCACTTCTTCTTTAGCCGCATCACTTACATCGAGCTTATAGCCAACATCATGGAATGGACCTTTGATACGCAGTGGAATTTTAAACCCTGTACTGTCATCGGTCGTGCCTTGCCCTTCGATTGAATCAACAATACCTGTTACTAAACGGTAATCAACGGTCGTCATTGGTAAATCAACCTTACCTGAGCCAGTAATACGAATAAGCGGGCTAAGTAGTGACAAGTCTTTATTTTCACCAACACCGTTAGTGAATACAAAGCTGCCCTGCAATGCCGAGAAATCTGTTTGCTGTGAGTTATCAAAGCCAGTATCTAAACCTTCTGATACTGCGCTTAAGTTACCTTTAATGAGCTCTTTTGCTTTACGAACCATCTCTGCAATATTGGCACCTTTTACCGCACCATCTGCAAACTCAAAGGCTAACTTACCATTCAAGGCATTGATGAAGCTCTTTTGACTTTGGCCTGTGGTCGTTAGATCCCAGTTTAGAGAGCCTTTACCCATCAACTTATCGAAACCGGCCGCATCAGTCAGTAATGGCTGTGCATCGATTTTATCTAAAACGAAGTTGGTGCTAATTTTATACGGTGTTTGCTTGGCATTGACCGTGATCACACCTTTACCATTACCCTCGTAAGCAACAAACTTATCTAGGCTGATTTTAGCTAGTGCATTTTTCAGGTTTACCGTTAACTGGTTTTCACCAAGAGTAATATCATTTGCTTTTAAACCACTTGAGCGCACGACTACATTTGCATCCAATGCATTTAAGCCGCTCATATCAATTGCAGTATCATCCCAAACAATTGGCTGTGCAGGCGCATCTGCTGCAGGCTCTGCTTGTTCTTCTTTAGCTACGCCCTCAGGTAAGTAAGGGTTTAAATCAAGCATGCCTAAATCAATATCGGCATTCACAGCCAAACGGTCACCAAGCTTAATATCGCTTTTACCTTTAATTTGTAGCTCATCTAACGTGGCAAGTAGCTCAGTAAGCTTAAACTGCTGCCCTTTTAGGTGCATTGAACCTTTTATATTAAAGGCATTAAACGCATTTTCTTTTGCATTAAGCTCAACACCTTGCCAGCTTGCAATGTTTTTAACTGAATCACCGCTAACAGAAAGAAGCCCTTGCACGTCATTGCCCATTTCTGCAATTGCACCTTTAAAGTTCAAATCGACTAGGCGAGAATCAAGCTCTGTGCTGACATTAAAGGTTTCGCCTTCAATCGCTTTTACTGGTGTATCTAGCGTGACATCTAAGTTAAAGCGCTCACCCATATAGGTAATACCGCCTTTTAACTCGAGAGTCTTACGAAGAGAAGGTAATAAGATGGCTAATTCTAAATCACTTATCTGTTGTTTGGCCCCGGTTTTACCATCTAGGTAAGTGAAAGTGCCGCCATAGATTGCTACTTCACCAAGTTCGATATCAAAGTTATCTGGTAAGTTAACAGCGCCAGAACTTTTTTGCTGCTCTGTCTGTGGTTGCTCAGCAACGGCATCAAATAACTGCCAGTTTGCTTTACCATTTTTATCGGTTTCTAATAAAATCGTTGGTTCGTTAATAACAAACTTATCTAGCTTAAACTCACCGCCAAATAGCGACATCCACGGGATACGGATAGCAAGTTGCTGCATGCTTGCCATATCTTTTTGCGAGCCAGTTTGCATATTGGCAAAGTGTACATCATTCAGTTCGAGCTTTAATGATGGAAATACCGACAGCTTTTTATCGCCATTAATTGTCAGACTACGACCTGTGGTTTGTTCTACTTGCTCCGATACTTTATTAAATATCGCGTCTGTAGGTATGAGGAATGGTGCTGCGACTACCAATACAATTAGTAATACGAAAATGACACCAACGATTTTCAATAAGGTTTTCATAATCATCCTTAAAAATGGGCAAACAATGTTCATATCATAGCGGGAGTTAGGCGCAAATGCATTGCCGAACACACAAAAAGCTTTGTAAACAAGCTTAGGTACAAGAATATGAATCAGCGCTGAAACATTTTGATACCTATAGGTTACAAAAAGCTCTTGACCAAATGATACCCTAGGGTTACATTGATACCTGTAGGTTACATTTTAGTTGAAAATAAAAGGAAACGATTATGTCTAAGCAAGATATCAAAACGGAAGAAAAGTTTATGAGTCATAACGCATGGTTTTCAATATTCATGGGAGTCACGTTATTAATTATTAGTGTTTACCCAATGCTCAAGCAAACATCAGTTCCTTTACTGTTTATTGGTGGTGCCGCATTTATTGGTTCATTCTTTATGTTTGTGATTCGAGGTGGATTTACATGGAAACTTGGCTATCGCCTTACGTATAAGGATGAATTTTTAAATACGATTGATACCATCGCTTATAAACATGTTGTGCTTGGATTACTTTTTAGCATGGGGGCTATTTTTTTATTGTCTGATGAACTTGCTTTAAATGTATCTCATAGCATGATGGCCACATTTTACCTTGCCTTGATGTGTTTAATATATGGTGTATCAATTATTTGGCAAAGTAGAGACTAGGTGTAAAAGTGCAAAATAATATCGCTAAATTCCGTAAAGATAAGGGGTTATCGCAGCAAGAACTTGCTGATGCCATTGCAGTATCACGTAAAACTATTAGCACAGTTGAAACAGGCCGCTTTATACCCTCAGTGATTATTGCGTTAAAAATTGCTGCTCACTTTGAAGTGGCCGTTGAGCAATTATTTACACTCGATGACAACGATTAATCTAAAAATCAGTGGCAATCTTGCTTATAAATTATCAGTAAGATTGCATCATTTCATTACTTCGGTATGATGCACGACCCTGTTGTTTTTGCACCCTGTGTACTAAAATTAAACAACCCAACTTGGTCAAAACTGGAGTATCGATTAAGCATGAAGAAACTGCTTATTTCACCGTCAAAAATGGCGCTTGGCGAGCAAGAAAGTCAAATTTATCAAAACATCCTCAAGCAAGCCTCTGATATCAGCTTAAACCTAATGGCAGTTAAAGTAGAAAATCATCCTGAAGACTTTTTAGGTTGGTGCTATGAGCTATTAAGTGCAAGCCGCGATCGCATTAATTACGATCTATTAGAAGATAAGCAACTTCCTACGCTAAAAAAACTTCATGACTTATTAATTTCTGCAATCAGCTTTTTGCAGTTAAAAACCTTAAGGGTTGCGCCATGGCCGGTTATCGCAGGCTTCATCGAGCAGCATCAAGAGCTAATAGCACTTGATGAGCAACTACGCTTAGCTAATTACATTGCTGCAATTAAATCGCAATCACTGAAAGAGATGATCCCAGAAGACCGTTTAGCGTTTTCAGGTAAACACAGTGCCTCACTTGACCCAAGCAGCTATAACTTCGACGTTGAATGGTTTGCTTCTACCAAGAACGCAAAAGGTTTCCACCAAATGTTGAGTGATTTACCCGGTGCGTTCGATGAGGCTCTTGCGCACATTCCACTTGAGGGCGAGGTAACTCAAGAACATTATCAACACTTTATGATTGCCTACTTCATGGCATTTAATGGTAGCGATGAAAAACCAACGCTTGCTCCTGCTACTCGCTTACTTGCGATGCGCCGACCTGACGTGTTTACGCCAATCGTAAATAGTAAACTTGATGCCCTTTGTGCGGCATTAGGCATTACTAAGCTAAATAACCGCGATTTTGAGCGCTACTGGCAAGATATAGTCGAAGCAATTCATAGTATGCCTTGGTTCAAAATGGCCAGCGCAGCAAACGAGCTTGAGCAATCTTTAGTTGAAATCAAAGCCCTATTACCGAGCTTCTTCTATTACGCAGATAAGAGCACCGCAGATAACTCTAATTATATTAAGTTGTTAAACAAGCCTAAGAGTACAACGAGCTCAGCAGGTAAAAAGACGGTACGCCGTGGCAAAGAATCAGCTGAGATACTGGTAGACCGTGCATTAGCAAGTGACGATATCCCTGAACATATCAAGGCTAAACGTGACTCTATCATCAGCGAAGTTGAAAAAGGTCGTAGCGTTGAAGAGACAATTAGCTTAATGCGCGCAATTTTTGGCTAAGTCACTCTCAAACAAGAAAAACCTGGTTGCTTCGCAATTGTGCAACCAGGTTATTTTTTGCACCACGCAAGTGCGCATGAATAATTCAAAGAAAACTAATTTTTAAAAAATAGTAAGCTTAATAGGCTGTTTTTAAAGTAGTTAAGCATAAAATATCCCTTCCAAAAGTAACTTGGCACAACCAGTGCTACATCGTATCCAGACAACACATAATTATGTCCGCAAACAATAATCAGGCTGCAACCTGAACTAGGGCAAAATCAACATAACAACAGGATACAGAAACATGCTAAAACTAAAAAAAACGTTCGCAGCAAGCGCAATTGCGCTATTAACGTTAAGCTCTACATATACTTATGCTGAAGTAACAGCTAATGCAGCAGCGACTTCTAACTACTTGTGGCGTGGCCAAGAACAAACAGGCGGCGATGCAGCTATCCAAGGCGGCATCGATTACGCTAATGAATCAGGCTTTTATGCAGGTACTTGGGTATCGAATGCAAGTTGGGCTGAAGACATGACTTACGAGTTAGATCTTTATGCTGGTTTTGGCGGTGACATTAATGAAACCGTTAGCTATGACGTTGGTTATATATATTATGCGTATCCAGATGCAGCATCATCTGCTGATGCTGATTTTTCAGAAATCTACGGTAGCATCAGCATGGGCAGCTTCACCTTTGGTGCAGCAATATTAGCAACATCAGCAGCAAGCGGTGATGGTACAGATTTTGGTGATTCACTTTATTTAAATGCTGACTACAGCTTCCCAGTAGGAAGTACTGGCGCAGAAATGGCTCTTCATGTTGGCCATTACTCTGGTGATTTCATCGGTGATGATGACATCATCGACTACGGTGTTTCAGTATCTAAAGATGGCTTTACATTTGGTCTTGCCGACAACGATATTGATGGTTCAGATGTAAAAGTGTACGTCGCTTACGCGGTTGACTTCACTTTATAAAGAATGTGTTACTTGCTGCAACACGAAGGGCCGTAAGGCCCTTTTCTCGTTTTGGACTTTACGCTTTAAGGCACACTATGACCGGTTGAGCCTTGCCAAATGCGATACCATTGTTCACGATTCATAGTTAGCTGCTTAGCTTCAACAGCTGATTTAACACGCTCAATATTACCCGTACCGAGTACCACAGACGGTGCACTCGGGTGCATTAACAGCCAAGCATAAACAACCTGATCAATGGCAGTAGCACCAATTTCAGCACCAACCTGCTCTAACACTGCACGCAAACGTACCGCTTTTTCATCATCACTTGAGAATAAACGACCCCCTGCTAATGGTGACCAAAGCATAGGTTTGATATCAAGCAATTGGCATTGGTCTAAGCTACCATCGTCAAGAGCTTTCATTTCGTAAGGTGAAAACTCAATTTGATTAGTCACAAGCTCAAAGTCTAAACGCGACTGCAACAAGCTAAGTTGCGATGGCGTAAAGTTAGACACACCAAAATCAATCACATCACCATTTGCTTTTAGGGTATTAAATGCTTCTGCCATTTCATCGGCATTCATCAAGTAATCAGGACGATGAATAAGTAATACATCTAAACGATCAGTATTGAAGTTTTTAAGTGACTGCTGTGCTGAGGCAATAATATGCGCGGCACTTGAGTCATAATGATTTGCTTTGCCTTGCAACCCTAGGCTTGCAAATGCAGGCTTGATACCACACTTGGTGATTATTTTGATTTCATCACGAATGCTTGGTTTTAGTTTAAGTGCTTTGCCAAATTCAGCTTCACAACCGTATTCACCGTAAATGTCAGCATGATCGGTATGTGAAACCCCCATATCGATTGCATTTTCTAAAAAGCTTAAGCATTGCTGTGGCGTAATCTGCCAATCTAACAAACGCCAAAACCCTAATACCAACTCATCAATACAACGTACATTACAATTCGCCATAACGACCTACTTTTCCTAATAAACTCGACTCAAATTAACCGCTTAACCTTATCACAGATTTACTAATCACATCTGTTAACATACAGTTACAAAACAAATTGCTAATTTGTTACTAAACAGGATATTTTAGTACCTAAAAACAAATGTTATAAAACAAGGAATAAAAAATGAAATCATCAAATGTTATGACCGCTTTGGTTGATATTTTTATCAGCCCGAGTAAAGCCTTTAATGGTTTAAAAGAAGCAAAAGGCTGGTCTTTTGTTGCCTTTATTTTACTTGCCGGCATTCTCGCAGCCAGCATGTTTGCTTTTTACAATAAAGCTGACCCGCAATATTTAATCGATCAACAAGTCGCTGTAGCCAGTGTTGATGCCACTATTGCAGAACAAAAAATGATTCGCCAAAGCATGGAGCAAACCATAGATATGCAAGTTTGGTTTGCAATGTTTGGTGGCATTATTGGTTTAGCTGTTATCAATGCTCTGATGGCAGGTTACTACCTATTTGTATCGAAGCAAGACCCAGAAGCTAACTACGGCTATGGCGCGTGGTATGGCTTTGGCATTTGGACCATGATGCCAATGATTATTTCAAGCCTTGGTTTACTTATCTTAGTGTTAACTGCAAGCACTGACCAAATATCACAATCATTATTTAATTATGCTTCAATTAACCAACTTTTAATTGGTTTAGAAATTGGCCACCCACTGTACACCTTATTGGAAAGTCTCAATATCTTTTCTATTTGGGGCATTTTCATCGCAGCTATCGGTTTAAAGTGCTGGACTAATTTCACTTTCAATAAAGCGCTACTGTTTGCAGCTCTACCAAGTATTGTTATTTACGGTATTTGGACTGTAATCGCTCTCGTTTAATCCTGCTTTGAGCGGCAATATGCCGCTCTTAACCACCAAGGAAGTAACATGAAAAAAGCCATTATTATTGGCCTAGCTGTTACGGCATTTGTCGCTTTACTAGTATCAAAGCAAGTCACAGGCAATAAAGATGCACCAGAAATGCATATTGCAGAAGTTGAGCAAGGTAATATTGCCGATTCAATTTTAGCCTCTGGTAACCTAGTCTTTAACACCCAAGTGCAACTGCGCTCAGAAGTGACCGGCCGTGTTGCGAAAGTGTTTGTAGAAGAAGGCGAAAGTGTCACTGAGGGCGATATTCTTATGCGCCTAGATACCACAGCGTTTGAATCTGAAGTTGCCCGCAACAAAGCCGTGCTTCGTGCGACCGAAATCGATATTAAGCATAGCGAAACTCGCTTGAAAAATATCGAGCGTCAATTAAGCCGCCAAAAAGAGCTTTATGAAGTTGGCCTTGCTGGCCAAGAAGTGTATGAAAACCTACAAAATGCCCGCGATTTAGCAAAAATAGATATTGAAGCAAAACGTGAAGCTTACAACCAAGCCCAAGCATCGTTACTAATTGCTGAAGACCGTTTAAATAAAAGCGTGTTTCGCGCTCCAATGAGTGGCCTACTTGCTTCGGTCAATATTAAAGAAGGTGAAACTGTTATTGCGGGAACAACTAACATTATTGGCTCAGACTTGATGTTAGTAGCAGACCCTAGCGCAATATTAGCCGAGCTTCGAGTGGATGAAACCGATATTGCCGGTATCAAACTAGACCAACATGCAGACATCTATGCCGCCGCTTACCCTAATCAACCTTTCACTGGCAAAGTAATAAACATTGGCACATCGGCAAAAAATCAAGCAGGTTCACAAGGCTTATCATTTAAAGTTAAAGTACTGCTTGATGCCACTGACCGCCAACTTTATGCCGGAATGAGCTGCCGCGCAGAGATCGCTACCAGCATTGCCGAAAATGGCTTAAAGCTGCCTATTGAAGCTATTCAAAAAGAGGATGATAGCTACTTTGTTTGGAAGCTTAACGCAGATAACACAGTAACTAAAACAGCGGTAACGGTAGGTATTTCGTCAGATATCGAACAAGCACTAACCAGTGGAGTTGCAAAGGGTGACCGTATTGTTATCGGCCCCGCTAGACCACTTAGCTCACTAAAAGAGGGTGATACGGTAGCCGTTAAAAACAGCCCTGAAAAAGGTGCTAGCTAATGTCTGCGGTGATCAAACTCTGTAATATCAATAAACAATACAAAATGGGCGAACAAGTTTTCAAAGCCCTTGATGATATTAATATTGAAATTGCTCAAAATGAGTATGTTGCCATCATTGGTCCTTCGGGCTCTGGTAAATCAACCCTGATGAACTTGCTTGGCTGTTTAGATACTCCCACCAGTGGTGACTACTATTTAAAAGATAAGCTAGTAAAGCGCATGACCGAAACGGAGCTTGCTCATCAACGTAATGAAAGTGTTGGCTTTATTTTTCAAAGTTTCAATTTATTACCACGAGCATCCGCCCTTGAAAATGTCATGCAGCCCTTAGTGTATCGATTTATTGCTGCCAAAGAGCGAAAGCAACAAGCGCTCGAATCATTACAACGGGTTGGCCTTGGCGATAAGGTAAACCACCTTTCGAGCCAGCTATCTGGTGGCCAACGTCAACGTGTTGCGATTGCTCGCGCATTGGTTACTAAGCCCCACATTCTACTTGGTGATGAGCCTACCGGTAACCTAGATAGTAAAACCACCACTGAGATCATGGCGCTGTTTGATGAGCTTCATAACGAAGGGCACACCATTATTTTGGTTACTCACGAACAAGATATTGCTGATCACTGCCAACGGGTTATTCGTTTGGTTGATGGCAAGGTTGTTAGTGATACCCGTAAAGGCGAAGGAGAAAAACAAAATGTTTAAATCTGCTATCGCTGTTATGGAAGGCACTAAAGCGGCGCTGATGGCAATTAAAGCCAATGCAATGCGCAGCGCCCTTACCTGCTTAGGCATAATTATTGGTGTTGCAGCGGTTGTGACCGTAGTGGCAGTAATGCAAGGGTTTACCAAGCAAATTAATGATCAGCTTGCTGATATGTCTCCCGATGTCACCAATATCAAGCCTTACACTAGCGTAGAAAAAGAAATGGTAGGCCAACAAGCAAAGCTAACCTACAGCGACTTTTTAACCCTAAAAGCACGCGTTAAAGAAGCCGAAACCTTTACTGCGCTGATGTTTACTTGGCGCTTTTCTGGTGCAGCAGAGTATGGCAATAAAAGTCATGCTTCACGGGTAATGGGCACCGAACAAGACTACCAAAAAGCTTACCGCACCTACCCAGAACTCGGCCGATTTATTCGCGCAGAAGATGATGAAAAACGCCGCCGAGTGGCGTATATAGGCCCTTCAATTATCGAAAAGCTTAACCTACCTGAAAACCCCGTAGGTGAATATATCAAACTCGGTGGTGAGTGGTTTCGCATTATTGGTGTTGCTGAAAAACAAGGTAGCTTCTTAGGTTTTGACCAAGACGATTACATTAATATTCCGATAAGTACCATGAGTGCGCTAGAAGGCGGCAGTGTTGATACCAATGTGCAAATGATGTTTCGTTTAAAAGACGATGCTAACGAAGCGCAAGTAATGGCTAAAATTCGCCGCATCTTACGTCAATTACATAAACTGAAAGACGGTGAAGATGACGACTTTGAATTTCAAACCGCCGAAAAAGCCCGTGCTAATATCGATAAATTTACTGGAAGTGCTACCGCAATTACCGCGGGGATCGTAGGTATTAGCCTCGTAGTTGGTGGTATTGGTGTGATGAATATCATGCTGGTTTCGGTAACAGAACGTACGCGTGTGATCGGCACCTTGAAAGCATTAGGGGCAACACCTGGCTTTATTATGCTGCAATTTTTAGTTGAAGCTGTGGTGCTATCACTTTTTGGTGGTTTAATTGGTTTAGCGATAGGGTATGGTGCTGCGGCACTAATTTCAGTGTTAGTGCCGAGCATGCCAGATGCCTACATACCGGGTTGGGCGATTATGCTGTCATTTGGCTTTACTTCATTGATTGGTATTGTGTTTGGCTTAGCGCCCGCTATTAAAGCGGCACGCTTAAACCCAATTGATGCACTACGTTATGAATAACTAGTCTGGCTTATAAGGTACTTGAGCACAGCTTATTTCTACTGTTTTCGGGTACCAAATAGGCCCAACTTGGTTTACTGCAACTTCAGCTAAACCATTGGTGAACGACTTATAAGTGTGAACGGTTTGCCACTCAGAGTCTGGGCACTCTTCAGATAGGTCGACAGGCTTTGAACCTTCGTAAAGCGCCGCGGCAAAGTTATGATGCCATTGCTCTGTCGCAGGTGCTTTATTAGCTTGAGCAGCACTGCCATTATCAAAGTAGATATTTGTGCAACCACTTAAGGTTGCCACTAACACAGCTGTTACTAGTAGGCTTTTCATAGTTGTTGCTCCTGTGCTTGTTGCTCACACCATACTTTTACTGTGTGAGGAGCATAAATTCCGAGAGTGACTAACCCTAGTGCACCATCTACAACTGTTTGTTGTGACTGCATTTGGGCAACTTTTTTATCTTGGCAAATAGCCTTAACATCAACACGCTCTTCACCAACGAGGCCCCACAAAAAGAATGGGCGACTATCTTGGTAATCAGCTTTAGTGGCTAATTTATTAGTTGTTTTTTCTGGCACTATGGTGACTGATGAACACGCTGTCACCGATAAGGCAAGCAGCATACAGGCCATTTGTTTCATGAGTAGTTCCTTTGTCTGAGTTGTTAAGCTCAGTAAGTATAAGAACATGAGTACTTGTTTTGGGTAAGAAAGCGTATAGAAATTGTAGAAAATACTACAGTTTCTAACATTTAGTCTTTGAACTAAACTGGGGCTAACTAAGACTAATTCTTAAGAAAAGTAAATAAAGGTCATTATGACGTCATATCTGCGTATATTTTTATTACTTGTGTGCTTGGGTGCACTGTCTTGGTATAGTTTTTCAAGCGGTCCTAGCTCAGATGAGCAGCAAGGTATAACCAAAACCGCTGTGGACCTTGCTAATTGCCAACAGCAGTTAGCACAAAGTCGCATGCAAACTTACGCTGAACATTATATCCTGCCTTATCAGTTCAAATTATTGAGTTGGAATATTTACAAAGCACAAATAGATGGCTTACTCACAGATTTGCAAAAGCTAAATGACAATGCAGATATAGTGTTACTGCAAGAAGCTATCGAAGAGCCTGCGCTTACAAAGCTCAAACCTTACTGGCGCTTTGCTAAAGGCTATAAGAGTGGCGGCGTGCAATCAGGGGTTATGACACTCAGCCGCTGGCCTGCCGCGGTGCATTGCACCCTCACCCATGTTGAGCCTTGGCTACGTAGTCCAAAAGCCACTAATATCGTTGAATATGCGCTGCCAGATCAACAGTTATTGCTGAGCATTAACCTGCATGGCATCAACTTTACTTTTGGCGTTAGTGACTTTAAACAACAGCTCGACGATGCAGCTAGTATCATGCGCATGCACAAGGGACCTATCGTATTTGCCGGTGATCTCAATACCTGGAGTGATGAACGCCAAGCTTTATTACAGCAAACATTAACCCAACTAGGTTTACACGAAGCTATCTATTTAGATGATAAACGTACCAAAGCATTTGGATTAGCGCTTGACCAAGTATGGGTTCGCGGTGTCAAAATAGAAACAACCGTTGTGCCTGAGCTTGCAAGCTCTGATCATAACCCAATTATTGCAACCCTGACGATAGAGCATCAAACGCTATGAGATTATGTATAAAAGAATATTGGTTAATCGCGTTAATGTTATTGAGCATTAGCCAATTCAGTTATGCAGCAACCCCAGAACAAGAGATAAACCACCTTATTGATTTTGTTGCTAAAAGTGACGCCATATTTATTCGCAACGGCACAGAGCACTCAAGCGAAGACGCTGCCGAACATCTTGCTATGAAATATCGAAAAGCAACCCGCTATGCAAAAACCGCCGAAAAGTTTATCGAAAATCTGGCGAGCAAAAGCTCATGGAGCGGTAAGCCTTATAAAGTAAGACTCAGCAATGGGTCGTTACTCAATGCAAAAGATTGGTTAAGCAATGAATTAAAAGAGTACCGCCGAAACCAACATATTCATAATTAAAATCATCAATACACAAGAAGCGAAAAGCCATGCAAGAACACAAAAACCAACCACTCAATGACTTTATTGAGTACCCTCATGACGAGATGCTTAAACGCGCCGAAGAGTTTTTAGCCGTGAGTCAGCGTCGCCACAGTATTCGCAGTTTTAGCGACCGCCCAGTGCCAAAAGAAATAATCGAAACCTGTATTAAAGCGGCAGGCACTGCACCGAGTGGTGCCAATCATCAACCTTGGCACTTTGTAGCAATACATAGTAGCGATGTGAAAAAACAAATTAGAGAAGCAGCTGAAAAACTAGAGCGTTCATTTTATGAAGGTCGCGCAGGTGAAGAATGGTTAGATGCCTTAAAACCACTTGGCACAGATGCCAGTAAGCCCTACCTTGAGCATGCACCTTGGCTCATTGCCGTGTTTAGTAAAAAGAAAGGCGGTATTTCTGCCGATGACAAAAATACCAATTACTATGTGCATGAATCTGTTGGCCTAGCAACCGGCTTTTTAATTCAAGCACTACACAGAGCTGGCCTTGCCACCCTCACGCATACACCAAAGCCAATGAGCTTTTTAACCGAAATTTGTGGCCGCGATAAAGATAATGAGCGCCCTTACATGCTGCTTATTGCAGGCTACCCAAGCACAGATGCAACCATCCCTGAGCATGCCTTAGTGAAAAAGTCGCTGGACGAAATAGCGACCTTTATTTAGTTTTAAAATCAACAGCCAGCACATCCCCCGGGTTTAAACCTGAAACGATGTGCTGCTGTCCATCGACCATTTCGCCAAGGCGTACGTAGCGGCGCACTATCTGATTATTTTCAAGTAAATAGACCATGCTCAATTGGCCATATTGATGCACCCAGCTTGACTCAATCAATACCCCTTTTTCAGTAGCGAGCGGTAATTGTAATTGTGCATAAAGCCCAGGCATTAACCCAGTTTGGGCATCTGTTTCTAAACGGATTTCCATACTACGCGCAGCACTATCAGCAACCGGCACGATTTCTGTCACCGTGGCAGGCATTGATATTGATAAAGCGGGTAATTTGACTGTTAGAGTTTGGCCAACATTCAGCTTAATTGCTTGTTGTTCTCTGACATTAAATGCTAATTGCAATTGTTGTGGGTTATACAGTGCGAGTAATGGCGTGCCAGGAGTTGCGGTATCGCCGGGCTCTGCAAAACGCTCAACCACAACACCTGAAATCGGCGCTTTAATTTGCGTAAAACTCAGTGCAACTTGCGCTTGTGTTTGCTGCTGTTTAGCAATCGCTAGGTTCGCCGTTAAATTATCGAACCTTGCTTTTGCATCGTCGTATTCGCTAACAGATACCAAACCTTGCTTGTATAAATCGTTAATACGCTTTAGTTGTTTCTCTGCTTGAGTTAGCGATGCATTAATTGCATTTATTTGTGCTTCGCTTTGAGCAAGCCCAGCTTTAAAGTCATCTTGCTGCAAGGTAATTAGCACATCACCTTGTGTTACGGTATCGCCAGCGCGTACATTTAAACGCTCAACTTGTGCCATAACCCGTGAAGAGATTTGCGTATTTTGTTTGGCAATCACAGTGCCCGGTACAACTTCATCACGCGCAATATCTGCCAATGTTACAGTGACTAACTGACCAGTGTAATCATTTGCTGATGGATTTTTCATGCCTGCAGCTTGCTTATCAGAGAAACTGCCCGCCATGTAAAGTACCGCCACAATAATCACTGATAACGCGATAATTGAACCAATAAGTTTCGATTTACCCTGCATGAGCTTGTTCCTCTTTGGCTGCATCCTTTGCAAACACTAAATAATAAACCAGCGGCACAACAAATAATGAGAACAATGTTGATGCCACAATACCAAAAATAATTGCGATCGCTAGACCGCTAAATACCGGGTCTAAGGTGATCACCAAGTTACCTAATAAGGTGGTTCCCGCTGTCAGTAACACAGGGCGCATACGCACCGTACCTGCGGCAATCAAAGCTTGCTTAATTGCCATACCTTGACCGCGAGCTTGATTAATAAACTCAACTAAAATAAGTGAGTTACGAACCACAATACCGGCAAGTGCAATCATGCCTATCATGGCTGTTGCTGTGAATAACACCGGCTCAGGAGCACCAGCAATGCTGCGCTCTCCAAATTGATTTAATAGCCAAAAGCCCGGCATGATCCCTATTACGGTTAATGGAATAGCCGACATGATGATCAGTGATAAACTCGCTGAGTTTGTTTGAATGCGTAAGATGATGAAAATTGCAGTGAGCGCAAACGCAAAGGCAATCCCCATATCTCTAAATACATCAATGGTAATTCGCCATTCACCTTCACCACTAAAGGTCAGGTCAGTGCCAGCAGGTAATTGCCAAGCTTGGCTACCACCATTATTGAAAAAGTGCCTACTTTGCCAATCAGTTTGGCTAAATTCGTCAGCACCGATGCCTAAGTCGGCATTGACGTCAGCAATAATTTCAGCAGGGGTACGACCATTTAGCTCAGCCATAACATATACAACATTACGCTGATCTTTACGCATAATTGGCTTGGCAACATCTTGATGCTGAAATTCACCTAATTCAGATAACGCCACCAGCGGACGCGGCGCACTTTGCAATCCAAATTCATCACTGGTTTTTGCAAGTTCCCTATCACCACGAACTTGTAATGCCAGTAATTGAGCAAATTGGTTACGGTCTTGATATGGTAGTTGCAGTTTAATATCAACAGGATCTGTTTCGCCGCTAACATATAACACCCCAACATTTTGCCCATGCGAAGCAATGGCTAAGGTCTGGGCAATATCTTGCGTAGACACTGCCGACAATGACGCTTTACTTTTATCGGTAACAAAACGCTGTAAGGGCGCATTGACAGCAATACTGGTATCAACTTCAACCACATGCGGCTCTTGTTTTAACCTAGCTGCAACAGCAAGGGCTGCTTGATAGTGCGTGTCTGTATCAACAAATGGCTCACTGTAAACCTCAGCCACTAAGGTACTTAAAACAGGCGGACCCGGTGGCACTTCAACCACTTTAATTACAATGCCATCGGTTGCCAGTGGCGCTAATGCGGCACGCAAGCGCATGACCACGCCATGAGATTGATGATCACGCTCAGTTTTATCAAGCAGTAATACTCTGAGTTCAGCTAAATTAGCAGCTTCACGTCGATAATAACCACGCACCATACCATTAAAGTCCATGCTTGATGGCTGACCAACGTAGGCTGCCGCCTCGCTTACTTCATTTAATTGCCAAGTGATAGTTTGTACTTTTCGAGTAAAAGCGGCGGTTTGCTCAAGGTTCGTGCCTTCTGGCATATCGATTAAAACTTGTAACTCGTTTTTATTATCAAACGGTAATAGCTTTAAAGGTACTGCACGCATTACGGGTAACATGGCACTTGCGACAAACAAAGCTAATGTGGTCCATAGAACGAGTTTGGCACGGCCTTTAGACTCAAGTAATGGTGATAATATGCGCTCGTATAAGCTATGCGGATTGGCTTCTAGTTGCATGCTGTCATCAACTGGCGCTTTCAGTAATTTCATAGCCAACCATGGCGTGACAAAAAATGCCACTATGGTTGAAACCATTACACTGACCGGTACATTGAATGCCATCGGTGCCATATACGGCCCCATCATGCCGGTGATAAACGCAAGTGGAATAAACGCCACCATAATGGTCAATGTTGACATAAACAGCGCCACACAAATTTCGCTCATGGCATCAACTATGCTTTGTTTTTTATCGCCTTTTTTCGTTAAAAAGCGACTTATGTTGTCTATCCCCGTGATCGGATCATCAACCAATAAACCTAAAGAAAGTATTAGTGCAAACAGTGTGACTCGGTTAATTGTATAGCCAAAGGCAAAATCAAGTGTCAGGGTAATGCCGTAGCAAATAGGTACTGCTAAACCAACCACAATTGCTGGTCGCCAACCTAAAAATACGCCAACAAAAATAACCACGGTAAATACCGCAAACACTAAGCTCGAGGTAAGGTTATTTACTTTTTCGTTCGCTGTTTGGCCATAGTCACGCAGTTCGGTGTAGCCCACTTCATCTGGTAGTAGATTAGCCGATAAGCTATCCATCATGCTGTGCACTTCATTGGCTACAGCTACCGCATTGGTACCTGCTTGTTTAGCGACACTAATAGTGACTAAAGGAAGTTGTTGCTGATTATCTGATTTAGCCAACCATTGATAACTTTGTGCTTCGCTTGGCCCATCACTCACCTGGGCCACATCACTTAGGTAAACACTCTTACCATTAACCACATTGACAACAAGCCGTTCAATGGCAGATTGAGAGCGTAAAACATCACCCACTTGTAAGGCAATTTGCTGCTTCCCCTCAACAACACTGCCCACATTCACTAATTGGTTAGATACGCTAAGCGCATAATACACATCGGTTAATGTTGTTTGATGTGCAGCAAGGGCACTTGCATCAAGGTTAATCGTTAATTGACGAGTTCTACCTGCAATCACTTTCACTTCGCTGGTATTTTCGATGCGCTGTAAACTGTTAGCGATTTCGTTAGCAAAGCGGGTTAGTTGATAATCATCGTAAAGTTTTGGATCTTTACTAAATAAGCCCAACATCACAATGGGTACATCGTTCACTTCAACCGGACGAATTTGCCATGAGCTGATCACTGACGCCATCGTGTGTTGATAACTATAGAGTTTAGCGTAAGTGTCGAGGATGGCTTGCTCACGGTCGTGACCAACTTCAAAGCGAAGAGTGACAACAGCAGCATTACTTTGTGTACTTGAGTAAATATGCTCAACGCCCGTCAATTGCGCTAATAACTTCTCCAATGGTTCAGTTACCAGCCTAGCTACTTCTGGCGCTTCGACGTTTGGTGCTGCCACATAAATATCAAGCATTGGAACCACAATTTGCGGTTCTTCTTCACGGGGTGTTTGCTTTAATGCCATTAGGCCAAGCAGCACAGACATAATAAAAATAATGACAGGGAGGCGGCCGCTCAAGCTGTTTTTTACTGCATTATCGATAGCATTCATTGCTTAATTACCTTTGCAAAATAAACCATATAGGGTTGCTAAGATCGATACTACGTTTTCATCCACCACGCGATAATAGATGGTTTGGCTTTCGCGTCGAGTCGCGACTATCTGAGCTTTTCTTAGTGCCGCTAAGTGTTGCGATAATGCTGACTGCGCCAATGGCACAGCTTCGTTTAATTCGCTCACGCTCATTTCACCATCTTGCAGCGAACATAAGATCATCAAGCGATTTTTATTCGCCAATATCTTTAGCATTTGCTCTGCTTGTTCCACATTGTCGGCCATAGCCGCAAAATCGATGTTCATAATCACACTACTCTATATTCTTAAAATACCGCTAAAGTATAGATTGATATATTAGAAAAGTCTAATATTAGAATTTACTAATGTAGTATTATCTAATATATTAAATACATCACTCTGTTATCGAGGTCTTTTTATGAAACTAAATGACGCGCTTCGCCTAATTGCTGGTGTAATGATCTGTATTTCATTGTTGCTACAACAGTTTCACAGTCCGCTGTGGATTTGGTTTACGGTATTTATTGCTCTAAACTTAATTCAATCGGCATTCACGAAATGGTGCCCAATGATCACCATTTTACGCAAACTTGGCATGGAGGATTAGTATGCTGACACCAATTCCTGACTTAATGAAAATTGTTGCCCCAAACCAGCGCCGCATTAGTGCTGACCAAGCAAAACAAGAATTAAGCGAAAACCACGGTTTATTAATAGACGTACGTGAGCCTGCTGAACACGCCACTAAAGCAGCAACAGGTGCAATTAATATCCCACGCGGTGTACTTGAAATGAAATTAATGGAAATTGAAAAAGATCCTGCAAGACCCATTTACTTACACTGTGCAAGTAGTGCTCGTGCCACACTGAGTGCCGAAGCTCTGACTCGTGTTGGCTACGAAAATGTCACTGTAATCACTTGTAATGCAGAACAAATTTGTCAGGTGTTTTAACTTCATAGAACAGTAACACTGGTCGGATAAGCTCGTACTTTTCTACTTATAGGTACAGAGCAATGACTTTTACACGCAGACGCTTTTTAAAAGCATCGGCGGCTGGTTTTGGAGCCGCCGTTTTATCTTTCGGTTTAACGGGCTGTAGTCTTAATGACGATGATGACGAAACCACAAAGCAAATCCCTGTCAGCTTTGATCACGGTGTTGCCAGTGGCGACCCGCTCGCTGACAGTCTCATTATTTGGACTCGCATAACACCACTTGAAAACGTCACGAGTGTTAACGTTGTTTGGCAGGCCTCAACCGATGCTAACTTCACAACCATTAGCCATGATGGCGAAACACAGGTAAGCGATGCAACCGACTTCACCTTAAAAGTTGATCTGCAAGGTCTCGATGCTAACACTACCTATTACTACCGCTTCATAAGTAATGGTAAAACCTCACCTACTGGAGCAGGTAAAACGCTTCCAACCGACAACATAGAACAAGTAAAATTTGCCGTTGTCTCTTGCGCGAACTATCCTGCTGGCTACTTCCATGTGTATGGTGAAATCGCAAAACAAACCGATTTAGATGCAGTACTGCACCTAGGTGACTACATCTACGAATATGGTAATACAGGTTATGCGACTGAAGATGCCGCCGAACTTGGCCGTTTATTACCTGATGACAATAGCGACGAAATCATTTCTTTAGCGGATTATCGCAAACGTTACGCCCATTATCGTAAAGACGAAAACCTACAAGCTGCCCATAGTCATTGTGCATTTATTACTGTTTGGGACGACCATGAAATAACTAATGATACATGGCGCAGTGGCGCTGAAAATCACAACGACGGCGAAGGTGAATTTAGCGAGCGCAAAATGCATGCGCTACAAGCCTACTTTGAATGGATGCCTATCCGTAATGTAGCCGATAAAGAACGTATTTATCGACGCTTCGAGTTTGGCAATTTAGTGTCGTTACACATGCTCGATACCCGTGTTTTAGCTCGCGACGAGCAAGTTAATTATGTAGATTTCGATTTAACCAGTAGCCAAGGACAAACTGACTTTGTTGCAGCAATTAGCTCACCGACTCGTGCTCTATTAGGGAATGAGCAACTTACATGGCTAACTGATGGTTTAACGACAGCAACAACACAATGGCAAGTACTTGGGCAACAAGTGCTGATGACCAAAATGCATTTGCCATTTGAGATTTTGCAGTTACTTATGAATATTCAAGTGACTCAAGCAAGCGGTGCTGACCCATCTGCATTACTTGCTCAAGCAAACACGTTATTTAGTGAGCTTGCGCAAATTAAAGGCCGTATATTAGCTGGCGATCCAACGGTTACTAGTGAGCAGCGAGCACGCGTAGAAACAACAGCGCCTTATAATCTTGATGCATGGGATGGCTATGCTTATGAACGTGAGGTAATACTTGGGACTGCAATTGCAGCGCAAAAGAACTTGGTGGTTTTAGCGGGTGATACGCATAACAGCTGGGCAGGACAATTAGTCACTGATGCCAGTAACCCTGTTTCTGCAAAAGCTGCAGCTGGTGTTGAGTTTGCCACATCTTCGGTTTCTTCTCCGGGTCTTGAGAACTACTTAGCGTTGAATACGCAACCGAGCGAAGCTGTCGCACAAATTGAGCAAGTTATTGCATTACTGGTTAACGACTTAGCTTACAACAATTTAGTGGAACGCGGTTACTTAACGGTCACCTTTACTCAACAGCAAGCACTAGCCCAGTGGCATTATGTAAGTAGCGTTAAAACAGCCGATTACACACTGCTTAGCGAGCGTCAAAAAGCGCTCAGCGTACAAGCTGGTAACCCTACTTTACAACTGGCTTAACGCTTTTCATCTAATAGCGTAACTAACATTTGCTCAATGTTTTTTACGCTATACGTAAGTGAACGCAGCAGTTCTAACTGACTATCTTCAGGTTTATGCTCAGCTTTAGCACTGCTGCTTTGCGTCATTTCATCTTTTTGCTTCAAGATTGCTTCGCGAAAGGCCTCTGCATCAACCACTCCGAGTAATGATACCAATGCACCTTGCCCTGATTGACCTGCCGTTTCAAAACTCAGTCGATAAAGACCAAATTGACGCATCAAAGGACCTTGGCTAAGTGCCACATCGGTTATTTTTTCAAGTGGGATCGATTTTTCTTCTTTAAAGAATACACCGCGTTTTACCACTAACTTACGCGTTAGCAACGTGGCTGACATCGCCGCTAAAATACGCCCTGCCACCAGCCAGATTATTAACGCAACAATGGGAATGAAAGGGATACCTACCATACTAATCACACAGGTAAAAATACCCAGTAATAACCAATACTGTTTTACTTTTGGATCAAAGCTGGCACTCAATAAACTGGTTTCTGTCATCATAGGCTCCTTGATAAGTAGTTATGACAATATACAAACTTTTCATTAAATACAAAAAAAGCCGAGCAAAAGCCCGGCTTAAGGGTACTGCAGGGAAAGCTACTCCACGGCTTCAACCGTCACTGTTAGTTTACTCAGATCAGGTCCTTGCACTGTAAAACGATAATCGCCAGCAGCTGCAATACTCAGAGCGATATTGGCGCCAACGGCTTCTAGTAAAGCGGCTTCGCCAAGTACAGCAACAGGGGCATCACCACTGCCGCCATAATCTACGGTACTCCAATCTTCAGAAGCGACTTTGAACTCATAATCACCTGCTTCTAATGTCATGGTGGTACTGTACATCGCATCACCAGCATAAATCAGTGGGTTATCTGTGCCCCAGCCATTAACGCTACCGCGTAAGTACACCTGAGTTGCGCCAAACATTTCTGCATTGAATACGCTCATGAGTGGCTCTTCAAGGTTGCTGGCATCAAACACAAACTGATATTGACCATCGCTTGCAATATCAATTGTCATGTTTGCACCTTTTACTGCGAGCAGTTTCTCTGTACCCACAGTGACTGCCGCGCTGCTTTCACCTGAGCCATAATCCACCGTACTCCAGTCTTCAGAGGCTACTTTGAATTCATAGCTACCCGCTGTTAGCTGTTTAGTGAAGGTATAAATACCTTTACCTTGATACATCAGCTCGTCACTGGTACCCCAATCATTTAAGCTACCGCGTACATAAATTGCAGTGCCAACAAATGGCTCTTCGTTATAAACCTTAAGTACTGGGTTATCGGTGTCTGTGGCATCGAATGAGAACACATAAACAGCATCCATTGCCGCCGTAAAGATCATATTGGCACCACTACGTGTTAGCGGCTCATCTTCACCTTCGATCACCTCAGCAACATCAGCAGAAAGCGCACCAAAATCAACGGTAGACCAATCTTCTGAAGCGACTTTAAACTCATAACTACCCGCTGTTAGAGGAATGGCAATTTTGTACTCGCCATTACCCACATATTCAAAGCTATTTGCCGTACCCCAGTCGTTTAACGAGCCACGAACATAAACCGTCGTGCTACCAAATGGTACAATATCTGGCGCCCCCACAGTCGCATCGGCACTTAGGCCTTCGCCTTGTGCATCAGCTTGTGGTTTCACAAACACAGCAACAGTATATGGCGGAACATTAAAGGTACCTTCGCCCTCACCAGCTATAAAGCTTGCCGCTGACATACTAGAGTCAACACTCGCTTTTAAAACAGGATGGAGCTCAAAACCCGCAGCCGTTGATACCGTATGCGATAAGCTTTGCTCAGTGCCGTTCATCACCACGACAATGGCATCGTATTGGCTATCTAGGTCAGTTAAACCAACGCCATCATCAATACTCATCACCACTAAACCTTGTTGTTGACGCTTACCAATATTATGGAAGCCAACGCGGTCTAAGATGTCTTGCTCTGTGGTTAAACTAAATAGTGGGCTGGCACTACGAATTGCTAAGAATTCAGTAAATACATTACTTGCGTACTCAATGTCGCTTGCCATCGCTTGTGCGTTAGGGTTTGCTGAAATAGGTGCTATTTCGCCCCACTTTGCTTGATTATCTTGTGCTGGTGGTAAACCTACATTCCAGTTATTGGTTTCTTTACTGAAATCAACAAAATTGAACCAATCACCAGAATCATAGCTGTTACGATCCATTGATTTAGAACGCAGCATATCAGCACCCATTTGCATAAATGGAATACCTTGGCTCATCAGCGGCATAGCTAAGGCCATATTGTGAACACGCACACGCTCTTCAATACTTAAGTTAGTTCCATGTTTATATTGCAGCTGATCCCACAATGTTTCGTTATCATGCTTAGAGACATAGTTAATGCTGTCAGCAGGGTCAAGTGCATAAGCCGCAGGCTGACCACTCCAACTAAAGCTACTGCCTTTTGCTGAATTACCTTTAAAGTCTTTCAGAATGTAGTTTTGTAAGTTACCTGCCAGTGATAAACGCAACGTATCTTGCTCAGATAAATTGCCATCTGTGGCATTATTGCTAAAGAATGCACCACCACGAATTGCTTCACGGATACGGTCATTAAAGGTGCCTACTTCAGTGCCTGCCATATCCATTTGTTTAGCTTGCACAAATAAACGGTTATCAGCGACTTCACCAAAGTTCCACCCTTCACCATAGAAGTAGGTATCAGGGTCAACCGCTTGCACTGCACTAAGTGCGGTCATAATTGATGCTTTTGGCATATGCCCCATCACATCAAAGCGGAAGCTATCGTAACCAAAATCACGGGCTAGAATCACCATAGAATCAGCAACAAACTTATCCATCATGACATGTTCTGTTGCTGTATTTTCACAACAGGTTGAGCGCTCAATATCGCCTGATGTTTCGTTATATCTGTGGTAATAACCTGGTACCAGTTTATCGAAGACTGATTTATCCCAAACACCTGATGAGGTAGTGTGGTTGTAAACAACATCAAGCACGACACGTAAACCAATTTCTTGTAAAGACTGGACCATCGCACGCGTTTCTTTAACTCGTGCAATACCTTCAGGCGATGAAGCGTAAGAGCCTTCAGGCGCAATAAAATGATGCGGATCATAACCCCAGTTAAAGCTATCAACACCACGCATTGCATTAGCAAGTGCTTGAGCATCATCAGAGCCAGGTAGGTAAGACGCCATTAAATCAACTATCAATGCACTCTTATCTTCGGTTTTACATGCATCGGCATCATCGTCAATGCGGCTACATAAATCACCTAAGGTTGCAGTAATATCAACACGCTGACTGGCATCTTCATCAATGGTGCCAATATCTGTTAGTGGCAGTAAATGGAAATGTGTCAAGCCATTATCTGCTAACTTTTTAAGATGTTGCATTGGTGCGCTATCAAGCTCAGTAAACGCTAAATACTTACCACGGTTTGCTTCACTGACTGTTTCATCACGCACACTAAAATCACGCACATGGCCTTCATAAATTACCGCTTGCTCAGGGTAATCAATCGTTGGCACCATACGCTCATCCCAGCCAGTCGGTTTAGTATCTTCATCATCAAGGTTAATTAGTTGGCTATATAAACCATTGGTTGAAACATTGAGTGAATAAGGATCTGTGCTCCATAAGCTTTCAATTTGCTTAGTCGTCGGATGATAAACATCAAACATAAAGCGGTAGTAATGGCGATCGTGACTAATATCGACATTGCTAGACCAAATACCCGTTGCGCTATCAAAGGTCATAGCAAGTTGTTCAAGCTCAGTTTTATTAGCATCATACAGCGCTAGTTTCATATTGCTGGCTGTAGGCGCCCAAACCGACACATCAATGCCATTATTGGCGTAATGCACACCAAGTTGTGCTTCATTAGCGTCACTTTCGCCACTGGTATATAAGTCATCGAGGGCTTTAGCGGTTTGCACATAGGTTGCTTCAATTAGCTTGCCATCAGCATCGTAGCCTGCCACAACTAACTGCTGTTTAATAAGCTCTTTTGCAGCGGCTGCATCCCAGCTACCTTGGTACGCATTCCATCCAGCAAGGTGTGGCACTTTAGCGATTTGTTCATCGCTCAAAGATGTCGATGTAAGCTCAACTACTTGACCATTTAACTCACCGGTATCTTCATCAACTTTTAAATCAGCACTGCTTGATGAGTGTAATTTAATGATACTTGTCAGCTCATTACTTGGCTGATAAATCACAGTAGATAAATCTATCCAATGCGCTGATGCACCAGAAATACTTACCGGACGCTCACCTAAGCTAACAATTGGATATTCAAATACTGATGGTTCACCATGAATGGTAAAGTTCATGCGTTGGAACTTTTCATCGTCCTGCATCAATGGCATTTTTAAATCAACATCACCAAACGCTTTGCCAGACCCTTCGGTACCAATATGCACGATGAAGTTAGCACACTCGTTGTAACCCTCTTTTAGTTTTACAATCCAGTACGCGCCATAGTTAGGGTCAATACCATCGTATTCATGACCATTTGCCCAATCAGTGGCATCAAACGGTGCTGCGTAAGAATCACAGTCATCGTTATTCCATGAGTGTAATCGATAGCCTTCGTAGGCATCGTCACTGGTGCGGTTATAGAATAAGATGGCTTCGTCATCAGCAGGGAAAACCACAGGATCAGGCAAAGTGGGATCAGCGCCTACTACGCAGCTCTCATTATTCTCATCGGGTACCGTTGGTGCCGGACAACTGATCGGTGGTGGATCAACACACTCAGTCCCTGCTTCATTGGGAACTTGCGGGACACTACAGGTCAATAATACTTGTCCTGAATCTATATCGTTACTTGCGCCACCACCACATGCAGCTAGCAATACCATGCTACATGCAATCAGTAAGCGGCTAAAATTAGCTATTATTTTCATATTTTTATCTCCAACTTACTGATCAATGGTTATAGGTAAAACCTAGATAAAACTGACGACCAAAGAATTGCGTGGTGCCTGTTTTACTGGTTGTTCCAAAGTAGCTTTGTGTTGGTTCATCAGTCAGGTTATTCACTTGTAATAACATGCCGAATGAATCTGTGAACTGATACGATGTTTGGAAATCGACAACCGTTTCCGCATCAAAATTCACCACTTGCTCATTGACAGCAACTTGCTCTGATACGAAATCATCGCGATAACGCACATTCAAACGTGTTTCAAAGTTTTCATAGCTGTAAAAAAGTGTGCCGTTAAAAACATTGTTTGAAAGGCCAGGCAAGTCTTGCGACACAGAATCGCCACCTAAATCGGTGATAGACTGCACTTCGCTCTCTGTATACGAGTAACTGGCGTTAATACCTAGGCCTTCAAACGGTGAGGGTAAGAAAGAGAAAACTTGCGTATAGGCAAGCTCAATACCACGAATATAACCACCTTTGGCATTATTAACCGCAGTTTCATACACACCATTAGTAGTTTCGATTTGCTCACCGCTGACAGGGTCAACAATGTAGTCTGGCACGTTAAAACCATTACCCTTAAAGTCAAAGTTCTCTATGGCTACCGTGTCTATGAATGAGTCGATATTCTTATAAAACGCAGCAACAACCAGTGCACCATCGGTGTCTTCAAAGTATTGCTCGTACGAGATATCGTATTGATCAGCATAGAAAGGTTTTAAGAATGGGTTATTGGTACTTGAACCGTTAATTTCGCCGTCATTGTTAACCGATGCACTGGCATCGCCCGCTAAACGGTTAATCGGAGCACGCGCCATCACTTTTGCCGCAGCAAAACGAATTTGTGTCGCGTCACTCACTTTAAAGTTCAGGTTTAATGAAGGCAGGTAGTCTGTGTATTTAATGCCTAACACGCTTGGTGCATATAGGTCGTTAACAATGCCATTGTCATCAACAATATACTGCGCACCGAGTTGCGGATCACCACCGACGTTTTCGAGTACCGTCGCTGATTGATCAGTATCTACACGGCGAATACCAATATTACCTGTAACGGGTAGAGTGCCAATTTCAGTATCAATGTTAAGCATCAGATAGGCTGACACCACCTCTTCATACACTGAACCACTTTGTAACATGGTCCATGAATAGTTAGTGGTATAACCTTGTGCATCTGGCTCACCATCACCATCTAAATCAACAACACCATCGGCATTACCCCAGGTTTGTACTGGCTGCGGAATACCACTTGGGAACCACGCGTTGAGCGCTTTATCTAAATCTATCGCTAGGTATGATGGGAAATAGCTAAACTCACCTTGCCAATCTACCACTGTAGCCATGTCATCAGTAAGGCGAAGCGGTGGTTGAGTCGAAGAGAATGCGCCGTCGTTACCGTACTCAAATACAGAGCGATTATTACTGTACTCACGGTCTGAATAACGAGCGCCAAATTCAATTGAGCTGAACCAGTTATTCTCTAACTCATATTTAAAATCGAGTCGGAACGCTTTGACTTCATCTTCATTTTCATACGGATAAATACCGTATTTACTGACCATAACGCGGTCAATATCGCTAAATGCGTCGGCTTGGTTAAAACCTACATCAGGCAAGTTTAAGCCGTTTAATTGATAGTTAAGCGATACATTGGTATCAAACACAGGGTTCTCAACGGTGGCATCTTCCGCAACCAATGCCCACAGTAAACCATTACGGAAATTACTCTTCGCACGAGATAACGACACATCAGCATTAACGTTTAAACGCTCAGTAATTTGCCAATCGGCATTAATGCCATAGCTGTCTACTTCATCAAAGTCTTGGTTATCATCATTAACGATTTCAACACGGGTAAAGCTGTTTGATGTGCGGTTAATCGCGCCACCAATCACCGCATTACCGTCAAGTACTGGGTTAGCATAAACCGCAGACGGACCACCAAACTTAACCCGAAAACCACGGGCAAATGATTCGCTATCAAACCGCGATAAAAACGCATCACCTTTTAGTTTAAAGTTATCAGCTGGTGCCCATTCAATTGAGGTTAAATAACCATTACGGGTTTCTTCACCACCTAAGTGCTGAAGCTCAAAACCCTCGCTAATGTATTCATTAGCAGGGTTATCTACTGGGCCATCAGTATCATTGGCCAGTCCATCAACATCTTTATTGCCGTTGTAAGCAAAACCGATAAACTGAGTCGCCACACTTGGCTGGAATAGTCGCGCGTAACCCAATGCCACACCTAACGTATCGTCAAGAAATTTGCCTTGATAAGAAAAGCTAATACGGTCGCCGTATTCGGTGGCATCAAATACCTCTGAAGCACGGTCGTTATACATACCACGTACATTCGCAGTAAATTTGTGTTGCTGGTCGTTATCCAATGGGCTGGCTGTTTGTAGCTCTACCGTCCCCGCTACGCCACCTTCAATGAGTGAGGCTTTTGGCGACTTATACACCGCCGCCGAACTGATTAACTCAGACGGATATTGGTCAAACTCAATACTACGGCTACCACTGGTAGATACTTGCTCACGACCGTTTAATGTCGAAAAAACAAATCCACCTGATAAACCGCGAATGTTGATTTCGGCAGCTTGGCCACCAGTGCGTACCGCTGAGATCCCCGGCAACCGTGTTAATGCATCAGCCATAGACACATCAGGCAATGCGCCTAAATCATCGGCTGATAGCTGCTCAGAGACAGTGTCACTAAAACGTTTTTGATTTAATGATTGAATTAAGCTGCGACTAAAGCCGCGCACTTCGATTACTTCTAGCTCAGGATCGATTTCCTTCGCTGATGTGCGTTCTTCTTCCGTCGCCGCCATTGCACTATTTGCTGCCACTAAAGCCAGCATAAGTGCACTTAGCTTGAATTTCCCCATTGGATTCCCACCCTGTTGTCGTTGGAAGTGTTGTATTTGTGGTTATTGTTGTTGTCAAAAAACAACCAATAAAGTGTAACCAAAAGGTAAATATTGTGTGATGAATACGTATGCAATAGGAGCTTGCTGGGGAAAGCAGCGATCACAACCCTTTTTTTATTCGTGATGTAATCGCAATATAGAGGGTTTTATAGGGTAATAACGACGCGAACAGCTAAGGCAATAAAGATTATCCCTAGCAATTTTTCAAACCACGGATTCGCTTTGGTAAAACCAAAACGCTTTTTTGATATTTCAGTTAACAGTGCAACAAGTAGATACCAGCCTGTATCAAGCACAAATACCGTTAAACACATGATTAAGCCAACCTGCAAAGTCAGGCTCTCTGGATCAATAAATTGCGAAAACAGTGCCAAAAAGAACACTGCTAGTTTTGGATTTAAAAAGGCAATGGCAAAGCCATCTTGCAACGCGCTGCGAGGACTTGGCTTAGCCTGCTCAACATTCAGTGTTTGCGGGCTAGGTTTAGCTAACAAAATACGAATACCTAAATATGCTAGGTATGCTGCACCGCCATATACCAGCACTTGATAAAGCGTTGGTAGCTGCGTCATCAGCGCGCCTAGGCCAAGTAACGAGGCACACGCATAAAAACCAACCCCAATACCATGGCTTAACGCCGCTAACATGCCGTTTTTCATGCCGCCATGTAGGCTATGTTTTAATACTACAGCTAAACTCGGCCCTGGCGACATCGCACCCATCACGCAAATTAAAACTAAACTCAACCACTCAGTTAGTGTCATTATTCGTTATTCTCAATTAGTAATAAAACGGATGTTATCTGACCATAAAACCCAGTGGCAGTGGTAATTGTTTTCACTTGCCAACCAGCTTGGCCTAACTCGAACACCCGTTGATTTAATGCCTCAATATCGATGCCGCCGAAAAAGCGCTTCTTTTTAAACTCAACTACTTTTTGCATGTTAGTCCATCAGTTGGTATTCAAAGTCATAATGATGAATACCCGATTCAATTCGAATTGCCATTTTACCAGAAAGACCTTCAAGCTCTCCTGCGCCGGAGTCTGGCACCACTTCTAAAATCAATCGGTCAGTCCCCTTATCCATGGTGCCAAAATGTTGCAGTACAAAACTACCTTGCTTACCTTCTAAGCTACCAACAACTTGTTCAATCGCTACATAACCTGCGCTACCTTGAGTCGCAGTCATGGCACTGAGCATTTCGCCTTGGCTTGTTGCCTCTAATGGTCCTGAGAACTGTTTATCAATCGACATCCGTCCTAAATTAACGCCATCCTTACCTGTTGCATAGCCGCCAATAGGGTTTAATTTTACAGTGAATTGCCCGCTGATAGTTGTAGATTCCATACTAATCCCTTAATAACTGTTGATTTTTAGAGCATTGATAACCATATCTATACCCTATTCACCAACAAGAATCTAGCATGTCTAACAATAAAGAAAAGGCCGCATTTAGCAGCTTATTACCGATTTTAGCTTTTATAAAACCCTATAAATGGGTAGTGTTTGCAGCGCTTGGCGCCTTGTTGCTTACCGCCGGAGTCAACTTATCTCTTGGACAAGGTGTTAAATTTGTTATTGATCATGGTTTTATTGCAGGCTCACAAGCTCAGCTACAGCAAGCAGTGATGGTACTGATTGGTTTAATTAGCTTATTAGCGGTAGGTACTTTTTGTCGCTTTTATTTAATGTCATGGATTGGCGAGCGAGTCAGTAACGATATTCGTAAAGCCGTGTTTGACCGCATCGTTACATTACACCCAAGCTACTTTGAAGAAAACCGCAGCGGCGAGCTGATGTCGCGTCTGACCACTGATACCACCTTGTTGCAATCTATTATAGGTTCCTCTTTTTCGATGGCATTACGCAGTAGCTTAATGCTCATCGGTGGCTTGGCTATGCTACTTATCACTAACTTAAAGCTAACCCTTGTGGTTGTTGCTTGTGTGCCTGTGGTATTACTGCCGATGATGATTTTTGGCCGAAAGGTACGAAAACTCGCAAGCTCAAGCCAAGATGCCATTGCCGATATCAGCACCTACGCAGGCGAGATCATTCAAAATATAAAAGTCGTGCAAAGTTATAGTCATGAAGAGCGTGAAAAAGCAGCATTTAACGAAGAAACCAACAAGGCATTTCAAGTAGCAAAAAGCCGCATCAAACAGCGCTCGTTTTTGATTGCCGCGGTGATATTTCTGACCTTTAGTGCTATTAGCGTGATGCTGTGGGTTGGCGGCAGCGACGTATTAGCTGGCACCATGACAGGTGGTGAGCTAGGTGCTTTCGTGTTTTATGCGATTATGGTGGCGATGTCTGTAGCAACGGTTGCCGAAGTGTACGGTGAGCTACAAAGAGCCGCAGGTGCAGCAGCGCGATTATTAGAGCTACTTGCCGTTGAAAGCATGATCAAAAGCCCAGATAAAAATCATGATGCACAACTTGAGATAAACAAGCTTAATCACCCTGCTATCGAGTTTAATGATGTGTCTTTTCATTACCCTTCAAGGCCAGATAAAGCCGCTTTAAATGCGCTTAACTTACAAGTTAAACAAGGACAAACTGTTGCAATCGTTGGCCCATCGGGCGCTGGTAAAACAACATTGTTTGAATTACTGCAACGTTTTTACGACCCAAGTTCAGGGAGTATTTCGCTGGCGGGCATAGACATAAAAGCACTCTCTCTTGATTGCTTACGCCAGCAAATGGGGATGGTGGCACAAAACCCAATTTTATTTAGCTCAGACGTAATGCACAACATACGTTATGGCAACCCAAACGCCACTGACGAGCAAGTATATGCGGCGGCTAAATATGCTCATGCCGATGAGTTTATTAAGCAACTTCCTGATGGCTATCACAGCTTTTTGGGGGAGCAAGGGGTCAGGCTCTCTGGTGGGCAAAAACAACGTATAGTACTGGCGCGAGCAATTTTAAAAGACCCAGCAATTTTATTACTTGATGAAGCAACTAGTGCACTCGACGCACAAAGTGAATTTCATGTACAAGCTGCCCTTGAGCATCTAATGAAAGACAGAACAACCCTGATTATTGCCCATCGTTTGGCAACGGTTAAACATGCTGATGTGATTGTTGTAATGGATAAAGGAGAAATTATTGCAACGGGTACGCATCAACAGTTGTTTGAGACTAACCCATTGTATAAACAATTGTGCGAATTACAGTTTAATCGAGATTAATTAAGCGAGTCGATATAAGAAGAGAAATGTCAGGTTTGAAAGGGCATATCAAACCTGACCACAAATCTAGATGTAATATCTAACCTTGTGTATTCGGTACGATCTGAATTTCTACGCGGCGATTTAAAGCACGACCATTAGCTGTATCGTTGCTCGCTACAGGGCGCGTTTCACCATAGCCTCGCGTGCTGATGCGTGCAGATATGATCTGATGATTAACTAGATAATCTTTTACACTTTGCGCACGTTGCTGAGATAACGTCATGTTGTAGCTATCTTTACCCGTGCTGTCGGTATGACCTTCAACACTTAAGTAGGTTTTTTCATACTTGTTCATCACTTGTGCAATTGCATCAAGAGTACTGTGAAAGCCCGACGAGATATAAGATTGATCAGTGGCAAAAGTAATGTTTGATGGCATTACTAAACGAATATTGTCGCCTTCACGAACCACTTCAACACCAGAGCCTGCTAGCTCATCGCGAAATGCTTCTTCTTGTTTATCCATGTAATCGCCAACTGCTGCACCTGCTAATGCACCAATTGCAGCACCTATGAAGATACGTTTATCGTCATGGTCGCCTGTTGCTTTACCTAATACAGCGCCAGTTGCTGCACCGATTGCTGCACCTTTACCTGTGTTAGTTGTTTCACAACCCGTTAATAAAACGGCCAAAACGCCCACTGTTAAAACTGATTTACTAATAGTCATGTGTCTCTCCATGGCAATATTAATTTCGAATTATTATCCATTATAATTAAACAACAATGAACAAACTATGAAGAAAGAGTTAATTAACAATAGCCGCAGCTGAAACAGCCGGTAAGTTATATTCCGCCACTATTTTTGTTAGGCGACCATCGAGAACTAGGTTGTTCAGTTGAGTTTGAATCTTTTGAGCAAACTCAGACTTAGCAAATTGCTTACTTAATGCTAAGTGCCCAAAAATCACATCATCAAAACGATACGACATCTTTTTTACACTTTGTGATGGCCTTTGCAAAATGGCTGCTGAATGATCCGCTGTTTCCTCAACAGCAATGACCAAATCAACTCTATTCTTCAGTAACATTTCAAAGGCATTGTGTTCACTTAAGGCTTCAACTTTGGTGAGTGTTTTATCTTTATCGAAACGAGAAAAATGGGCCGCTCCTCGCATTACCGCAATGCGTTTACCAACTAAATCTTGATAGTTATTTACTGCAAACTCACTATCAGCTTTTGCATAAAAAACAAAAGAAGATGACAACATCATGTAGGGTGGGGTTAAAAATTGCATTTTTTGCTCACGAGCTTCTGTGCGGATAAGCCCGCCCATCACATCTAGCTCATTTTGCTCGAGCATTTTTAAGCAGCGCGAAAACGGGCAAGCGACAAATTCAAGTTTCATGGGAAGGCTGCTTTGCATTTCGCGCATGATATCGACTATCGCCCCACTAACTTGGCCTGACTCTGATACCATGCCGTAAGGCGGCGCATGATCAACAGCCACCACAACTTTTTCAAAAGTAGTTGCAAATGCAAAGGAGCTAGCCAGTAGTAACAACAAACTTGTAAAATACTGCTTCATAGTGATACTCATAACTACGTTCACTCGTTTTCTATATTGTAGACGGCCTAGTGTCATAAAAACCACAAAAATGTCATACAATTTTGTCATAATAGAAACAACTATCCTGTAACGGCAAAAGTAATGTTATTTGTTATCTTTAAACAATTCTTTTTATTGGGCTGCATGAGCTTTGGCGGCCCAGCTGCACATCTTGGTTACTTTAAACGTCATTTTGTTGATAACTTAAAATGGCTCACCGCTGAGCGCTATGCGCAACTTATTAGCCTAAGCCAAGCGTTACCAGGCCCCGGTTCAAGCCAAGTTAGCTTTGCAATGGGGGTTGAAAAAGGAGGCTTATTAGGTGGCCTATGTGCTTTTATTGGCTTTACCCTGCCCTCATTTTTAATTATGTTCTTTTTGGCTCTTAGTGCTCACCAGTTTGGTGATATTTACTTTGCTGTGATAGCCGGGCTTAAACTCTTTGCGGTGGTGATTGTTGCCGATGCAACCTACAGTATGGCAATGAGCTTTTGCAAAAACCACTTACACAAACTTATCGCGGTACTGAGCACGGTTGCGCTGATTGTGTTTTCACAGTTATCGAGCCAAATTATAGTACTTATTGCAGCAGCAGCCTTAGGTTGGTTTTATCCTCAACTTAAACTACCAGAGAATCAACAACACAAATCAGTCAAAATTGCTTGGTTACCGCTTGGTTTATTTACTGTTTTGTTACTGGTTAGCTTTTTACCTTTAGGTGAGTGGTTTTCTGTGTTTGCCCCATTCTATCAAACTGGCGCCATGGTCTTTGGCGGCGGTCACGTTGTGTTACCCATTTTACAAGCGGGTGTGCCGAGTCTTGAAACCGAGCAGTTTTTATCTGCTTATGCCAGTGCGCAAGCCATACCAGGGCCAATGTTTACCATAGCCACATACTTAGGCGCACAGGTTTCTCCAAATACGCCACTTATAGGTGCGATTGTTGCTACTTTACTAATCTTCTTACCTGGCTTTTTATTAATGTTAGCGTTTATGAAAAGCTGGTTACAATTAGCTGATAAGCCTCGCTTTGCGGGTAGTATCGCAGCATTAAATGCCGCCGTGGTAGGTTTTTTAGCCGCCGCCCTTTATTCACCAATTTGGCAGTCGGCAGTGCAAAATCTGTGGCAAGTAGGCTTGGTGGTTGCCGCATTTACTTGGCTAAGAATGGCAAAGCCACCAATTTGGTGGCTATTGTTAGGCTTTATTGCTTTTAGCGTACTGATTGGTCAGTTTTAAGCTTTTTCGCGCGGAGGATTAGCAACCTTAATACTTGGCTTTAGCCCTGTTTGTGGCTCACTTGCACTTATCTGGCCTGTAACACTCTGATAAGGTCTAAGCGCGAAAATTGGCAACACCGCAAGTAGATGATCCATTATCTCTGCTTGCAAGTGCTCATAAGAAATCCAGCGTTTGTCTTCACTAAAACAATAGAATTCGATTGGTAAACCATGGTTCATTGGCTGTAGCTCACGCACCATCAGGGTTAAATCACGATTTATTTTTTCATGCTGCTTAAGGTAACCTTCTGCATAGCGACGAAATAAGCCAAGGTTGGTTACCGGATCTGGCAAGCTAGAAACACGAATATAGTCATGCAGTGGAATAGCTGTGTCTATTTGCTCACGAAACGCATCGTCAACTAAGCGAATACTATTCATATCAATGTTTAAAGAGCGTTTGATACGACGACCGCCAGACTCCTGCATGCCACGCCAGTTTTTAAATGACCCAGCAACCAGCATATAGGTCGGAATGGTTGTAATGGTGTTATCCCAGTTACGCACTTTAACCGTGTTTAAGCCAAGGTCGATAACTTCACCGTCAGCACCATAGCTGTCTACTTGGATCCAATCACCATAGGTCACTAAACGGTTAGCTGCAATTTGAATACTGGCGACAAAACCCAAAATAGTATCTTTAAATACGAGTAAGGTCACTGCCGCTATTGCACCAAAGCCTGAGAGAATATAAGTTGGCGACTTCTCCAGCAAAATACTCACAATGAGAATGGCGCAAACCATAAAAGTGATCAGTTTAACAACCTGGATTAACCCTTGAATCGGAATGTCTCGAGCAAATTCAAGTTGATTATAAATACCGCCGGCAATGCTCACTACACTACTTAAAATGAAGCCACCATAAATAATGAGCGCAACTTGACCTACTGTTTTTAAAACGAGTGCAGCAACATCATGAACAGGATAAACATAATCGAAAGTTGCTAAATAAAGGACACAGCACAAAGCACCAGCAAAGCGGCGATTTAGTTTGTTGAGCATAGGTGCAAGCGCACCAATACGCTCAGGTGACAAACGAGTAACGACCTTTTGAATGCCTGGCAACAATAAACGACGGGTAAACATATAAATTAATAGTAATGAGCCAACGCCGATAGCTGTCGCCGTTAATGCACTTACAAGTGTCGCGTCTGGCATTGATTCAAACCAAGGCATCACTAATTCTTGCAGGTGAGTTTGCTTCATGGCGCTTCAACCTCTTTATTGATATTAGCAATGTAATCCGCTTCTTTAGCCTGGTGATAACTTAGTAGCTGCGCATCTTTTTGCAACCATAAATTATTAACATACTGTTGAAAAGTCGTTCTAAATGCACGATCGTGCTGATAATCGCCAATCATATCTGCGCTAATTGCTTGTAAATGCACATCCACTTTAATCACGTTTAAGCGGCCACGCATCAGGTTACGACAGATGTGATCACCCTCGCCTTGATAAATAATCGAGGTATTTAATAATGCATCAAACTGCTCACCTAACACCTCAAGAGCAAAGGCAATACCGCCCGCTTTAGGCTTTAAAAGGTAACTAAATGGGCTATTTTGCTTTTTGTGTTTTTGGCACGTAAAGCGTGTGCCTTCAACAAAGTTGATAATAGTTGTTGGATGATTACGAAAGTCGCGGCAACTGCGTTTGGTACGCTCAACATCAAGGCCCTTTAACTTTGGATTTTTTGCCAATTGCGCTTTACTAACCCGCTTCATAAAAGGCATGCCCATGGCCCATGCACCAGTGCCAATGAAGGGCACATATTTTAATTCATCTTTTAAGAAAAACTTTGGTGCGGGTAAAACATCTATCGCACTAAGTACGACAATATCTAGCCAGCTCATATGATTAGAGATAAGTAAGTACCAACCATCCCTACTAACGCTGCCTTGAATATTAATATCGATATTCTCACAACCTAACCACAGTGCTAAGCGGTTACCTTTACACCAACCTCGATAAGCACCATGCAGAATATCGCTAACTACTTTAAATGGCAGTAGTAATTTAAGCACACCAAAAAGCAGCACAAGCGTGCCCCAAATAATTACGTTGGCAAACAAAACAATGCTAACTAGAACGCCTGTTAACCAATTTGGTAGAAACTTCTTTAACATATGTGTGCTCTCGAGTACGTCAACTGCAACTACTTCGCGTGTGTTTTAAACTCTGCTAGTTGCTGATTTTTTTCATCCCAGAGACGATTAAGCTCAGCTTGAAAGTTTACTCTAAAATCAGCGTCGCCTGTATAATCACCAATTAAATTAGGGCTCACTTCCATGACTTCAACCTTCACATCAACCTGCTTTACACGCCCACTAGCAAAGTCCACAAAGCTAGGTATGCCGTCTGGGTAATGAATAGTTACATTCACCACTTTAGAAATTTGCTCACCCATTGCTTGCATCACAAACGCAACCCCGCCCGCTTTTGGCTTTAATAAATGCGTAAATGGACTATTCTGACGCGCGTGCTTATCAGCAGTGAAACGCGTACCTTCAACAAAGTTAACGATACTTACCGGCATTTCTTTAAATTTTTCACATGCTTTACGTGTGGTTTCTAAATCTTTACCGCGCAATTTAGGGTTTTTCTTTAATTGTGATTTGCTAGTGCGGGTCATGAATGGAAAATCCAGTGCCCACCATGCAAGACCTAAGAAAGGTACATATATTAGCTCTTTCTTCAAAAAAAAGTTCAAAAATGGGATGCGACGATTAAATACACGCTGCATCACAACAATATCTACCCAGCTTTGATGATTAGCGATAACTAAATACCAGTCTTTCGCTTTTAGTTGCTCAAGACCCGTTACGTTCAGCTTATATGAAGCAAATAGATTTTGATTAATACTGTTACAACTCACCCACATAGTGGCGCATTGCTTCGCTATCCAGCTCATGAGCTTTTGTAACGGTTTGATTGGTATAAGTTTAATCACACCACAGATAAAGATGGGCACAAACCAAAAAAGTGTATTAAGGGTGTAAAATAAAAAACTGAACACACAACGGATCATGGACATTACTACTTATTCCTTTAACGCTTAATCTTCAAAATACGTGTAGCCAGCAAGGCCTGCATTTAGTTCTGATAAATATTGTGCCTTAGATTGCTCATCAATTGCCAGTGAGTTAACCCGTTTTGCAAAGTTTTCAGCAAGGATGTCGCTATCATAATCAACAAACTTTAATACGTCCTTAACGCTGTCACCTTTAATTGCGTTGGTTAACTGATAGCCTGCATCAGTTAACTCTACATGCACTGAGTCTGTGTCACCGAACAGGTTATGTAGATCACCTAAAATTTCTTGATAAGCACCCACTAAGAACATCGCGATGTGGTATTGCTGGCCTTGCTTGTACTCAGGAATAGGTAAACTGCTCTCAATACCTGTACCTTCAACATAGTTACGAATTTGTCCATCAGAATCACAGGTAATGTCTTGAATAATAGCGCGTTGCGTTAACGGCTTATGTAAGTTTTCAACTGGCATTACAGGAAATAACTGTTGAATACCCCAAACATCAGGCAGTGACTGGAATAATGAGAAATTAACAAATAGCTTGTCAGCCAGTTTTTCGTTTAAATCATCTAACACTTCACGGTGGGCACGGGCATTTTCACTGAGAGAAGCACGAACACGGTGTAAGATAGTGAAGTACAACTGCTCTAACTTCGCCCACTCAATCATAGTCAGCAAACCGTGAACGTATTGATCATGTGCTTCACTAAATAAGTGCATTGCATCGTGATAAATTTCTAGTGCCATGCGCGGAGTTAACCGCTGTAAGCACTGCCACATTTCATCGAGCACCAATACACTGCCAGCCTCAGGCGCAGCTGGGTTTGCATGGTTAGGTGCACGTTCAACATCGATAACATCAGTAATTAATACAGCGTGATGCGCAGTTAACGCGCGACCTGATTCAGTAATAATGGCTGGGTGTTTAAGGTCATGTTGTTGGCACACTTCAGCAAACGCATTAACGACATTACGTGCATATTCATCAACACTGTAATTCATTGAACACGAACTACGAGAACCAGAACCTTCGTAGTCAACACCTAAACCGCCACCTACATCAACTGTATTAAGTGGTACACCTAACTGCGTTAGCTCAGCAAAGTGACGAGCACATTCACGCAATGCACGGTGAATATCACGGATATTGGCTATTTGAGAGCCAATATGGAAATGCACTAATTGCATTAAATGGAGCTTATTACGCGACTTAAGTAGCTCAACAGCAGACAGCACTTGCCCTGCAGTTAAACCAAACTTACCTTTTTCACCACCGGTATTTTGCCATTTACCTTTACCAACCGAGTTTAAGCGAATACGAATACCAATCGATGGCTCAATGCCTAAGTCATCAATTTCAGCTAGTAAAGTGGTTAGTTCAGAGAGCTTCTCAACAACAATGTGAACCTTGTGACCCATACCTTGACCAATACAGGCTAAGCGTAAAAACTCACTGTCTTTGTAGCCATTACAAACAATAGTAATTGGTTCTTTGGCTACGCCTAAAATCGCCATAAGCTCAGGTTTTGAGCCAGCTTCAAGGCCAACCAAACCACTTGGGTGAGCAAGTAACTTGCTAACAACAGAGCGTTGCTGGTTTACTTTTATAGGGTAAACACAAGTATACTCGCCCTGATAGTCCCGCGCTTGACGTGCCTTGGTAAATGCACTTGTTAAGGTGCCAACACGATTTTGCAAGATATCAGTAAAGCGCACTAATACAGGCAAAGTAAGACCTTGCTTTTTAAATTGATCAGTAAGCTCAGACAAAGATATCGCTGACTTTGTTTGATCGCCATCAGGATAAGCAACCAGCTCACCTTGTGCGTTAATATCAAAATAGCCGTCACTCCAATGAGCAACATTATATGTTTCGCGTGCTTTGTCTAAACCCCAAGTCATGGCAATGTCTTCTGTAATTTCAATAAATATAAACGCACATTTTAATACGCCCGAGCTGCCCACGCTAACAAAAAATGCACTCTATGCCAAAGTGATAAAAAATATTCGCTATACTGATTAAAATTTGATTGAGCAATTGGCCAAGCACTGGCAGAATTGCACCCCTTTTTTACCATTAACCAAAAGTGTATAAGCAAGATGGCCAATTTAGATCAAAACAACTGGTTTACTGAAATTAGTGACCGTGATGGTAGCGCCTTTTCACTACGCATAACTAAAAAGCTTGATGAACAGCAATCACCATTTCAAAAAGTAGAAATGTACGAGACAACTGACTTCGGTAATCTGATGATTATTGATGGTTGTACGATGGTAAGTAGCCGTGAAAACTTTTTTTATCACGAAATGATCAGTCATCCTGCATTGCTTGCACACCCAAACCCTAAAAACGTTGTGATTATTGGTGGTGGTGACTGCGGTACTTTACGCGAAGTATTAAAACACCCTGGTGTTGAAAGCGTAACACAAATCGATATCGACGAAGTTGTGACGCAAATGTCACTTAAGTACTTCCCTGAGCTATGTGAATCAAACCAAGATCCTCGCGCTACAGTGATGTTTGACGACGGCATTAAATACATGCGTGAAGCAGCGCCTGAATCAATCGATGTGGTGATTGTCGATGGTACAGATCCAGTTGGCCCAGGCGAAGGTTTATTCAACCATGCTTTCTATACCAGCTGTTTAACTGCACTTCGCCCTGGCGGCATCTTAATTCAGCAAAGTGAATCACCACTTATGCACATGCCACTATTAGTAGAAATGCGCGACGCAATGAAAGAGGTTGGTTTTGTTGACCTGCAAACACTACCTTTCCCACAACCTATCTACCCAAGTGGTTTATGGTCAGTGACGCTTGCTCGTAAATCAGAAGCGTTTGCAGGTTTTCGTGAAGACGATGCAAATACACTCGCGCAAAGCACAGAATACTACAATGCAGGTATTCACCACGGTGCATTGGCAACACCAAATTATATGAAACGTGCTTTTGAGAAAAAGTAAGCGTTTTAGTTAGATGTAAAAAAGGGCTCAATTGAGCCCTTTTTTATTGCATTAAACCTTAAACCGATTCACTAAATGATTGAGTTCATTAGTTAGTTGAGTCATCCTAGTTGCCACTTCTTGGGTTGAACTTGCCAGCCCGCCCCCTTGCTGAGTTTGATCATTTAAGTCAGATAAGTTTTGACTGATTTCATCAGCAACAGCGGTTTGCTCTTCGGTGGCTTGTGCCGTTTGCATTGCCATATCATTAACTTTTACAGATGAGTCTTGCATAGCATTTAAAATATCATTCGTTTGCGCGAAAGATGCTACTGCCTCGTCAGCAAAACGTTTACCCGAGTTAATAGCTTGCAATGACTGCTCAACACTACCGGCAAACTGTTCAACCATTGTTTGAATGTCATTGGTACTTTCTTGGGTTCGCGTAGCGAGTGTTCGCACTTCATCTGCCACTACCGCGAAGCCGCGACCTTGTTCTCCTGCCCGAGCTGCCTCAATTGCCGCATTAAGTGCAAGTAAGTTAGTTTGCTCGGCAATCGCACGAATAACCTCAAGCACCTTGGCAATGTTGTCTGAGCTTTGCTGCAACTCCGTTGAGCGCTGGCTGGCGTGTTCCATATTTTCTGACAACGCTGTAATTTTACGGCTCGAATTATCTACGGCTGTTAAACCTTGTTTAGCAAGCTGCTGTGAGTTATCGGCTTCATGGGATGAATTTTGCGCTACATTGGCTACTTCACGGCTTGCCACACTCATTTCATGTACAGCACTTACAATAGACTCAGATGCTTGACTGAGCTTTTGATTTACTTGATGGTTTTGATTAGCGAAATTGCCTAGATCGTTACCAAGCGTATTAAGCTCTTTTGCCTGTTCTAAAATATCTTTAATAAGCTGCTGCAAATTATCTAAGAAGCGGTTAAATGCAGTTGCCAGTTCGGCAAATTCATCTTGGGTTTTAACATTTATACGGCCAGTTAAATCACCATCTCCTGAGGCAATTTCGTTAATCCGTTCAGTGACAAAGTTGATCTGCTTTGTAAGCTGACGTGGTACAAAATAACTAAACCAACCCGCCACAGCTAAAACCACTGCAATCATCACCATAAGCATAACTTTAAAGCCCATGATTTTAGCCATCAATCTTTCTGTTTCGTCTTGCGACGTTTTTTCAGCTACTTCACCCGCTTTATCTAAAACATCACGTAGTTCAGAGAAGGTTTGTTCAGCCGCTTGTTTTTGCGAAGCGTTAGCTGGGCTGTTGATATAAGCTGTTGAGGCTTTGTACCAAGCATCAAACGCGCTATCAAAGTTACGGAATTGCCCTGCAATCTCAGCATAAGGTGACATATAAGATAAGTATTGCTTAAAACGATCTTTCACTTGTTCAGCATTCTCTTGATGCTCAGTAAGCTGGCCTTTATCACCCTTCAATTGGGTAACAAGTTGCAGCTCTGCCACTTTGGCTTGATACAAGTCTCGGTCAGCATTAACAACCACAGAGACAGCCTTTAAAAAACGTTCTGACTGTGCATCAATGGCTTCTTCTTGAAGGTTAATTAAATAGGTATAGCCCGCAATTAGGAGAATTATGGCAATACCTAATAACGCGATTGGTAACGAACTTTTGACGCGAATGCTTTTTAACTTCATACATTGTCCTAATTCAAAATCTAACCTACCCACTCCTTAGAATGGTAGTAGAAAAACGATAAAAGTGTATGAAATTAAAATTGCCAACCCGCTGAAAGTTGAAATTGCTGCTGCGAGTTATGCTCATTAAATCCCATACCGGGTCTATTTTGAGCGTCACTGCTCAGCACTGAATATTCAGCACCTACTTGCCACTTGTTTGACAGTTGATAGCGCCAACTTGCGGTTAAAGCTTCTCCACGACTTTGGTTAGGATCAAATTGCCAATCATCATGATCACTTACCTTAAAGTAATCATACCTAATTGTAAGACGGTGCTGGTCTAACTTGTGGCTTAATAAAACAAAATGGCTGTAAAAATCGTTATCTATCCCACGGTATTTACCCATTGCGGTTTTGCCATCTAGCATCTGAACAATAATGCGGGTTTGCTGATTGAACTTATACAACCATGCCGCACTTAAAAAACGTGTATCCCACGCATACTGACCTGTACGGGTATTTAAAGCACCGGGGTCACCGTTATTGTCATAATAATAAACGCGAAACTGTGACCTTTTTTGATAATCCCAATGCATACCTAAATAATATCCAAAGCGACCATCTACTTCTTCGAAAGGCTCAACATAGTCAGCTTGCTTATCAAGCTGCGCCCATTCGAATGAATATGGAATAGCAAAGTCGATTTGTTCATTAAACGTGGTTTGCCTATCATGCATAGCGAATCCTCGCCATGACAGCAGCGTTCCTGCAGGGTCGTTACCTTTAAAAACCGATGCAAAGCCTTCAAAACTGTGGTTACTTCTAAACTGACGACCTGGGCGTTTAATACTGGCCTCAAGACCAAAGGCGCGCACCTCTTCCCCTATCCACGTATTAATCGCAGAGTTAGTATAGTTATAGGGTGATATCCAGCCACTTTGCGGATTCTCTAGTGACATTTTTGGATAAAAGCCACCCGCTTTAACAGCCCATTTATAGCGACTTGCTGTGAGAGGCTGATACTGTAAATAGGCCTGACTAAAACCTACGGTTAGTTCAGGATCAGGATGAGCGTTAAGCACTGTATGCGCAGACCAATCTCGGCTTAATTCAAAACGACTACTAAGCATAGCTTGGGATATCACTAAACCATCATGCTCTTGGTCATAACGGTACAAACCAATTCCTTCTCGCTGATAGCTCAACAGTTGGTCGCCACGCACAGCCGTCACAGTTACCAAGCCATCATGCTCAGCAAATGCCAGCGCAGGTAAACCCAAAACACTAACCAATGCCAAGGCTTGCCAGTTATTCATAATCATCAAACTCATCGTTGTTTAATTCTAATTTTGGTAACAAAGTTTGCTTTAATTTGTAGCTAAATTGACTATTAGAGGTGGAAATTTCTATCGTTTCTGGCGAACTAACATCGTTAAAGCGATCATGCCAAACCGCCAATATATGAGGCCCTTCAGGTAGTGGTAAATTTACAATACCCTGTTTGTCTGTTTGCCCAAATACAGTGCCATCAACCACAACAATATAGCCCAACATCCAGTCATGAATATTACAGCCAAGTTCTACAACGCCCGTTTGCGCAAAGTTAATCGGTTGTTCTGGTTTATCATGGTAAAGCTTTAGCTCAAATTGCTTCGTTTTAGAAAACGAGTAAACATGATGCATGATTGAATCAAGGTTCGGAAATTCAACATTCGCTCCTTTTGGTACAACCAAGACATGAGGAACAAACGCACGCTCCTGCTGACTCATAGTGTAATGAGTATCAGGCAAAGTTAGCTGCTGAGAACCTTTTAACCAAACAACTGCATTTTTGACCGGTTGATTCTGCTTATCCACTATTTGTATTTGCTGCGCCAATAAAGCTTGGCTAAACAATAGTAGTAGCAACAGGGTTATTCTTATCATTTTTTAAACCTTTTTCAGTATAGGGCCTGATATCACAGCACTCACTTTGTTGAATACGTATGCAGATCTCTCGTATTAACTGGCAAGTCACTTTATGCTTGAAGCATGTATGTGAATACGTGACAACAATCCATAACCATAAGCCGCCAAGGAACAACAATGCGATTAACTGCCTTAATGTTAGCAGCCTTTTCAGGTACTTGCCTAGCACAAACCACAACCGTCAGTTCACCTGATGGGCAGATCAAAGTAACCATTTCTGATGAACAACACACACCTAGCTACGAAATCAGTTTTGCTGGTAAACAAGTCATTGCTAACTCAGCGTTAGGCCTTGTTTTTAAAGAACAACCGGCAATGAGCGAAGGTTACAAAATTAGCAGCCAAACCACTGACTCTGTAAAAAGCAGCTGGGAACAACCTTGGGGTGAACGCCAAACAGTGGTTGATAACCATAACGAAGTCGCTGTTACCTTTAAAAAGCCACAACCACAAGGTGGCACATTTACAGTACGTTTTCGCGCTTTTAATGATGGTGTCGGCTTTCGATACGAATTACCAAAACAAGCTGGTTTTGATGATGTAGAAATCACCAAAGAGCTTACTGAGTTTGCAATTACAGACTCATCAGATGCAACGGCATGGTGGATCCCTGCCCGTGGTTGGAACCGTTATGAGTACGTGTATAACACCACCCCATTACATAAAGCGGCACTTGTGCACACACCATTTACTTTAAAAAATAAAAATGGTGTACATATCAGTATTCACGAAGCAGCCCTTGTTGATTATGCCGGCATGGTTTTAAACCAACGTCGTGATGGTACTTTCCAAGCCGATTTAACACCTTGGTCAGACGGCGTAGCGGTTAAAAAGCACGGTGCATTTAATACCCCTTGGCGTACAATTCAAATTGGTGATGAAGCCGTTGATTTAATCAACTCAGATATCATCTTAAACCTGAACGAACCAAATAAACTGGGCGATGTTTCTTGGGTAAAACCGGGTAAATACGTAGGTATTTGGTGGGGTATGCACATCAATGAAAATACCTGGGGTAGCGGTAAAATTCATGGTGCAACCACTGAGAATACCAAATATTACATGGATTTCGCGGCTAAATATGGCTTCGATGGCGTACTAGTCGAAGGCTGGAATATTGGCTGGGATGGCGACTGGTTTTATAACGGTGATGTATTTAGCTTTACTCAACCTTATGATGATTTTGATATTGAAGAGCTGGCACATTACGGCAAAGAAAAAGGCGTACAACTAATTGGTCATCACGAAACCTCAGGTAACGTAACAAATTATCGTAACCAAATGGAAGATGCATTTGCGCTATACGAAAAATCAAATGTAAGCCAAGTTAAAACAGGTTACGTAGCCGACGGTGGTAACATCAAACGCGTCGATGAGAACGGCATTATCCGCAAAGAGTGGCACGATGGTCAGTTCATGGTAAACGAGTACCTATACAACGTGAAACTTGCTGCTAAGCATAAGATTAGTATCAATACGCATGAGCCAATAAAAGATACCGGCTTACGTCGTACATACCCGAACTGGATTGCTCGTGAAGGTGCCCGTGGCCAAGAGTTTAACGCATGGGGTACGCCACCAAATCCACCTGAGCATATTCCAATGCTTGCTTTCACACGTATGCTTGCAGGCCCTATGGACTTCACGCCGGGTATTTTTGATATGAGCTTTAACGGTTTAGGTGCCGATACCAACCGCCCGCAAACAACTCTAGCGAAGCAATTAGCGCTATATGTTGTAATGTACAGCCCAATTCAAATGGCGGCAGATTTACCACGTAATTACTTAGCAAAACCAGATGCGTTCCAGTTTATTCAAGACGTACCAACTGATTGGCAACAAAGTATTGCACTACAAGGCGAAGTTGGCGATTACGTTGTGTTTGCACGTAAAGAACGCAAGCGCGATCAATACTCAGGTAATGACTGGTATTTAGGTGCAGTTACAGACGAAAAAGCCCGCACGCTAGAAGTGAAATTAGACTTTTTAGATAAAGGTAAAAAGTTTGAAGCGCAAATCTACCGCGACGGTGACAAAGCTGAGTGGGTTAATAACCCTTACGACTTAAAAGTAGAAAAACGCATTGTAACTGCTGATGATAAGCTAACGTTAAAGCTTGCCACCAGTGGCGGCACAGCGATTCGATTTAAAGCAATGTAAGTTGGCTAGTTGCTGAACATTATTAAAAGCGCGGCATTTGATGCCGCGCTTTTTTGTTAGCAAAAAAGTAGCCATCTCGGGCTGCTTTAAACTTATAGCTTAAGGCTTTTAAAACGGTAAATAAATCTGTGCGCTGAGGCCACCTTCAGGGCGATTAAGTAGCTGTACTCGGCCGCCATGCATATCGACAATACGTTTAATTATCGCAAGACCTAAGCCACTGCCTTCACTACCACGTGCCGCATCACCTTGTTTGAACGGTTCAAATACGGTTTCAAGTTCGCTTTCAGGAATACCCGGGCCGTGATCATTCACCACCACCATGGCAAACTTTTTATTACTGCTAACGCGGGTTTCAACTTCAATATCACCGTCTGAATAGCGAATTGCATTTTCAATCATATTGGTTACAACACGTTTTATTGCCACCGTGCTTACTGGCACTTCGCCTAAGCTTGGGTTTTCTTTAAAGGTAATAGTGCGATGATGCTTTTGCTCAGCTTCAACGACTTCTGAAACAATCGCATTTAAGTCTTCAAGTTCGAGTTCTTCGCGTTTGTGATGGCGTAAATATTCAATGAATTGATCGATAATGGCGTTCATATCTTCAATATCATGAATGATCCCTTCACGCAGGTAATCTTCATCGTCCGACATCATTTCGGTCGCTAAACGAATCCGCGTAAGCGGGGTACGTAGGTCATGTGAAACACCTGCCATTAATAATCGGCGATCATTCTCAAGGGCAGCAATACCACGGGACATTTGGTTAAACGCTCGGGTTACTTCAATCACTTCTGTAGAGCCCTGCTCTTCTAGTTTGGTAGAAAAGTCACCTACCCCTACTTTAACAGCGGCTTGTTGCAGTGCTTTTAAAGGTCTATTTAGATGACGGGCAAACAACCAACCACCGAGTACACTTAAAAAGCCAATACTCGATAAATAAAAGGTTAAGAACTTTAGGTTGTTTTCTTGCAATCCGGTGAGCGGCACACGTACCCAATAACCTGGCGCTTGCGGAGCTTCAACCCAATACACAAGCGGATCGGTTTGGCTAATGCGTACCCGCGCAGAGCCATTAAGCTCTTTCGACATGCTGCGCGATAGCATTGAATACTCACGAGTTTCAGCCAACCCTTCACGCATAGCTTGGCGCTGCGTCATGACCTCAATGCCGGTGATCTCAAAAAACTTGTCAGAGGCTTCTTTGCTTACCTCCACTCCCTCTTCCCATTCAATAAAAACGGTTTTCACCTGTTTTGAGAGAATAAGGTTTACTTGTTCTATCGTTGGTTTAACAACATAAAAACTGACTGTGATATAAGAGACTATTTGATTGATTAACAGCAGGGCCGCAACCAAAAATACCGTTTGTCCAAACGCACTACGTGGAAACATGCCCATTGCTATTATTTTTCACCATCTGGCACAAATACGTAGCCTAAGCCCCATACTGTTTGTATATAACGAGGATTAGCCGCATCAACTTCAATCATACGACGTAAGCGCGATACCTGAACATCGATACTGCGCTCAAGTGCACTGTAATCACGGCCACGTGCTAAGTTCATTAGCTTATCGCGACTAAGCGGTTCACGAGGATGTGTTACCAAGGCTTTCAATACAGCAAACTCACCACTGGTTAACGACATTGTTTTGTCACCATGACTCATTTCGCGGGTCGCAAGGTTAAGAGTAAACTCACCAAAACTAATTTCGTTTTCTTCGGCAGCAGGCGCCCCCGGCACTTCTTTAGCACGACGACGTAAAATTGCTTTGATGCGCGCAAGTAACTCACGTGGATTGAATGGTTTAGGAATATAATCATCCGCACCGAGCTCTAAACCAATGATGCGATCAACTTCATCGCCTTTTGCTGTGAGCATTACAATAGGAATGTCATTTTCTTTTTGACGTAAACGACGGCAAATTGAAAGACCATCTTCACCCGGCAACATTAAATCTAATACAATCAAGTGGAAGTTTTCGCGCTCTAGTAAGCGATCCATTTGCTCTGAATTTGCTGCTGTACGAACAATAAAACCTTGTTCTACAAGGTAACGCTCTAGCAAACTGCGTAAGCGCATATCATCATCAACAACCAATACTTTTGTCGTTTCGTGTCCCATAACTTTCATTCTTTTTGTAATATGTTACTTATTAATATAAATGAAAAAGTTAAGAATAAAAAACGAATTACGCGCTTAGATTGTTACTGAACATTTCAAAATCCTGCTCGACAAAGGGTATACTTTGCGGCTGGTTTTCTTTTTAGGCTGAATAAAATGGCAAAGACAAATTTAATAACCCGAGAAGGGTATCAGCAATTACAACAAGAACATGATTATTTATGGCATGAAAAACGCCCCGAAATTACCAAAATAGTGACTTGGGCAGCAAGTTTAGGCGACCGCTCTGAAAATGCCGATTATCAATTTAATAAACGTGTTTTACGACAAATCGATCGCAGAGTTCGTTATTTGCGCAAGCGTATGCCTGACCTTAAAATTGTTGACTACAACCCACAACAAGCTGGCAAAGTATTTTTTGGTGCTTGGGTCGAAATTGAAAACGAACAAGGCGAGACAAAACGCTTTCGTATTGTTGGCCCTGATGAAATTTACGAGCGTAAAGACTACATATCTATCGATGCACCAATGGCTCGGGCACTGCTTGGCAAACAGGTCGATGATGACTTTACGGTAAACACGCCTGAAGGTACAAAAGAGTGGTTCATCAATGAGATAACCTATCCTGATGCAAAATAATTTTTCCCAGAAAATTCAGAAAGCGTTAATTAATGATTGTTTAGTCTAAAAATGTGATCTATAACTAAAGATACTCAAGATAAATCATTACTTGAGTTTTAGAAGGTAGTAATTATGTCAAACGCAATGCAACGCATAATAAGTAATGCAATTGTATTCGCACTTTTAATAAGTGTGAGTTTGATATCTTATGCCAACGATATAGAAAGCCACTCAGACAGTGTTACACCAACCGCACATTTTATTGCGTGTGATAGTGCAGACCCTGCCAATCTAGATACCGACCTAGACAAACATACACCTGCGTACATCGCCAATGTAGCCCAACCACTGCCAGATGCACGTGTTGTGTTGTATGCTCAACCTTGTAACAAGGCGTCTGTTTATAGCGCACACCAGCGAGGGCCACCTGCTTTTTAATTAACTCAAATTTTTCTATTTCAGTTTTATTAAAATGTATGGTGAACAAAATGAATAAATTCAAAGAATTACGTCTACAAGATATCTCTAATGGCGCATTATCTAATGCAGTAAATGAAGTTGAGCCAACACTTGATCTCACTTCTTCTGCACTTAAAGTACTTAATAGCTTTACTAAAAAAGACCCGCTTCGTGCCCACTATGGCACATCAATCGTTGATGCGTTAAAACAAACAAATAGTTGCTGTTCAGATTTTATTTTAGTGATTGATGGCGAAGATAAACTGCTCGGGATCACCTCTAGCGCAGATTTACAAAGCTCAAAGATTATGATTCTTGCGCAGCGTTTAAACTTACACCGTGATGAATTAACACTACACGATGTAATGACACCACTTAGCAATTTAGCGGGAGTAAGCTTGCAGAGCATCAGCTATGCATGTATTGGAGATGCACTGCAAACTATGGAGCATCAAGGTATGATGTTCTTATTAGTGACTAGCGCAAACCATGAAATTTGCGGTTTGATTTCTGCGCGAGAAATCGCTAAGAAACTCCATATTCCGGTCAATATCAATCCAATAGCTAACAGCTTCAGTGAAGTCATGCAGCAGATTGACCACCCACACTAACGCCTAAAATCAGCGTTGTGTAAAACTATTTTTGCGGGCCTTAAAAGCAGTGCTTTTAAGGCCTTCTTATTGTGATATTATTCAGGCAATTAATCTTCAGTTTTACTGATTTTCTATTTCTAAAAAGGTTTATGCATGAGCAATATCTCTGCACGCTTAGCGACCGAGCTAAATGCCCAGCAAACACAAGTTGTTGCTGCAATCAAATTACTTGATGAAGGTGCCACAGTCCCTTTTATCGCCCGTTATCGTAAAGAAGTAACTGGTGGTCTAGACGACACACAATTACGTTTACTTGAACAACGTTTATCTTATTTACGCGAGTTAGAAGAACGCCGTAGTTTTATTCTTGCCACCATTGAAGAACAAGGCAAATTAACAGCAGAGCTAAGTGCTGATATTAATAATGCTGACAGTAAAACAGAGCTTGAAGATTTATATTTACCGTTCAAGCCTAAGCGTCGCACGAAAGGTCAAATTGCTATTGAAGCCGGCATTGAGCCGCTTGCCGATGCATTATTTAATGATCCAAACCTCGATCCAGAACAACTCGCAGCTGATTACATAAATGCTGATGCAGGCTTTGCTGATAGTAAGGCTGTACTTGATGGCGCTAAATTTATTCTGATGGAACGCTTTGCAGAAGATGCTAAGTTATTGGCTAAATTCCGCAGCCACATCTCACAGCATGGTCAAATTGAAAGCACTATTATAGCAGGCCAAGAAAATAATGGCGCTAAGTACCGCGACTACTTTGAGCATCAAGAGCCACTTAAGAAAGTACCATCACACCGTGCACTTGCTATGCTTCGTGCTCGCAATGAGGGGGTTTTACAACTCAGTATCAACCCTGAACCAAGCGCAGAAAACCCAGCCCAAGTGTGCGCACAGATGATTGCCGATCATTATCGCTTAGATGTAAGCAATTCTGCTGCAAGTAGCTGGCTGATGAGTGTGGTGCAATGGGCGTGGAAGATTAAATTAAGCCTTCACCTTGAGAATGAGTTTTTAGGCGCAATGCGTGAAAAAGCTGAAACTGGCGCAATTGACGTTTTTGCGAAAAACTTAAAAGATTTATTAATGGCTGCACCTGCAGGCCCGCGTACTACTCTAGGTCTTGATCCTGGTTTACGTACAGGTTGTAAAATTGCCGTTGTAGACAGCACAGGTAAGCTTTTAACCACGCAAACCATTTTCCCTCATGCACCACAAAACCACTGGGAAAAATCATTACGTACCCTAGAGCAGTTATGTCGCCAGCACAAAGTTGAGCTAATCGCCATCGGTAATGGAACAGCTTCACGTGAATCAGATAAGTTAGTTGCTGAACTTATCAAAGCGAACAGTGAACTTAAACTAAATAAAATCATGGTCAGTGAAGCAGGTGCATCTGTTTATTCAGCGTCTGAATTTGCTGCCAACGAGTTCCCTAACCTTGATGTTTCACTGCGTGGTGCGGTGTCAATTGCGCGTCGCTTACAAGACCCTCTTGCTGAGCTGGTAAAAATTGAGCCTAAATCAATCGGTGTGGGCCAATATCAGCACGACGTATCACAAAGCCAGCTAGGACAAACGCTAACATCCGTTGTAGAGGACTGTGTAAACTCAGTAGGTGTAGATTTAAATATGGCCTCGGTGCCACTACTTACTCGCGTATCGGGCTTAAATAAAACGTTAGCACAAAATATTGTTAGCTACCGTGATGCGAATGGTTCATTTAGCAAACGCTCTGAACTGAAAAAAGTAGAGCGTTTAGGGCCAAAAGCCTTTGAACAAGCGGCTGGTTTCTTACGTATAACTAATGGTACAGATCCTCTTGATAAGTCATCTGTTCACCCTGAAGCTTACCCGGTTGTTAAACGCATCTGCGAAAAGAACAACCTCGATGTAAATAGCTTAATTGGTAACTCTGATATCTTAAATAAACTGATTGCTAACGACTACACAGACGAAAAGTTTGGTTTACCAACAGTTACAGATATTATTAAAGAGCTTGATAAACCGGGTCGTGATCCGCGTCCTGAGTTTAAAACAGCTGAATTTAAAGCCGGTGTTGAAACCATCAACGACCTAAAACCGGGTATGATTCTAGAAGGTGTAGTGTCGAATGTTGCGAACTTCGGTGCCTTTGTTGATGTGGGTGTTCACCAAGACGGTTTAGTGCATATTTCTGCTATTACCAACAAGTTCATCTCTGATCCACGCGAAGTAGTTAAAGCTGGCGATATTGTTAAAGTAAAAGTACTTGAAGTAGATGCAGCACGCAAACGTATCAGCTTTACTATGCGTTTAGACGATGATGTTGATACTAGTAATAAAGCAGCACTAGCTAGCAAACCTAAGCCAGCTGCGAAAGCGAAAAGTGCAGCACCTAAACAAAAACGTGATTTTGGTAATGCAGCAATGGGTAATGCCTTTGCTGATGCATTTGCCAATGCAAAAGTGAAAAAATAATACCCTATAGGTGTAAATCGATAATAAAAAACCGCGTGAGTGTAAACTTACGCGGTTTTTTAATTTAAGAAGCTTAAATAAAAGCAGAGAACTGGTTTTGATTAGTGGGCGAGGTAGCTGCTTGATAAAAATTAGCAATACGTGCGGCACGCTCATCTACTTCAACATCACGCTTTGCTGTTTTTGTTTCACTGCTTTGAGTTGCGCTATCTTCGGCATACTCACTGTTTATTTTGAAGGTCGATTTGCCTGAGTCAGCATCGCCATCAGCTGATTGGCTAGCAAGCTCAGCCTGCGCTGCCATAAGCTTTTGTGTGGCATCTGCAGCAATTGAGCGATCAGCACTTGAAGGCTCTTGTGGCGCAAGTGCCGCTGCACGCACCGTCTGCATTTTTTCGATTGTGGCTTGTGGGTCACCTTTTATTTCAGCAACATCAATTTGCACCTCGCCGCCAACAGCATAGTTTGTACCATCGGGGCCACGTTGATACTCATAGCTAGGAGAGCCCGCATACTGCCCCCCTACTGTGGCATGCGCTTGCTCATGAATACGCACTTCGGTATCACGCGCTTTTAATTCTTTTATTTGTTCAGCGTCTTGTTGCTCTTGTTCAGCAACCTTTTGCTCTTTTTTCTGTTCTTGTTTAGCGTCTTGTTCTGATTGCTCTGGATCGCCTTGTTCACTGCCTTGTTGACGCTCCTCAATCACTTTATCTTCTGATAAACGACCTTTGGCATCGTAAGTACCAGCCTCAGAACCCGGTTGCTTGGTTTTATCACCATCGCTAAGCGTTTTATTTTCGGCATTACTTGGTTTAGTAGCTGCAGGTGGCGGGATTACTTCACGTAACTGATTATCACGGCGAGCACTTTCGGTGTGCACATTCGCCGTGTTGATATTAATCGAGGGAAACGGAGTAACGATATTCATAAGTGCTAAACTTTGATATCAATTAACGTACCCAGCACTTCATCAGCAGTTTGAATGGTGTTGATGTTTGCTTTTGCATTAAATTCTTCAACTTTCAAATTAACAAGCGACTCATCGATTGGGGCAGGTTGTGAAACTGGCGGAGTTACAGCTTCATTTGGAGTTGCCGCTTGTAATTGGCGTTGTTGAGCTAGTTGGGCATCATCTTGCTGATCAATTGAGGCACGGCTAATCTCAGCGCTCGCCTTTTCGATACCTTGGCTTGCACGGTTATAACCTTCTACCGCATTATTAAAAACAGAACTGATTGGCATAACACCCTCCAACAGTGAGATTCACTTGTTAAGTATCGCTCATAAAACGAGCAAAATAAAGCTAAATCCCGCTATTTTTGTGGCCTACGGCCGAGTTTAAATTAACACATTGATTTCAGTGCTGTTATAAATGCTTTTTTATGGGAGATAAACGGGGCATGCGATGCTTTATCTAATACTTCATACTCAAACTCAGGCTGTAAAGCATGCATTTTTTCAATTGCTCGATAAGGAACCAGTGAATCTAAGCGACCAAAAATGCCACATACTGGCACACTTAGCTCAGCAAACAGTGAGCGTAAATCGTCATGCTGCAAAATTTCTAAACCTGCGCTTAAAGCCTGCTCTTGTGGTGCTGGATACTGATTTAATAAAGTTTTTAGTTGTTTAATATCGTCACGGGCCGATTCACTGCCCATCGCCTGGATTGCTAAAAATCGCTCAATGGTTTTTTCGCGGTGACTAACAAGTTGCTCTTTGAAGGTATTTAATACATTCGGTTTAATACCTGGCCAGTCATTCTGCTCGGCAAAGAAAGGCGTTGATGCAACAAGCACAACTTTAGCCACCTTTTCTGGCCAATGAGCTGCAATGTACAAAGCAAATAATCCACCTAATGACCATCCAACGAGTAATGATCCTTCATGCAATTGCTCACTAAGTTGCTCAGCAGCGGCATGCAAGGTGTAAGGGGCTGGGCAGTTTTGTGCATTACCAAATCCCGGTAAATCCAAGCAACGAACCTCACCATCATGGAAAAATTCCAGTTCAGGCATTATTACTTGCCACACGCCTTGGTTCATTCCCCAACCATGTAGTAACACCATATCATTTTGCATATTTCATCATTCCAGACCACACTTAGCGCTCATGATAGCGTTTAAAGGAATGAATGCAATGTCTCGTTTAACCCATGCTTTAAAACTAGGTTTAGACACGTTATTTCCAAACTTTTGTATTGGCTGTAACAGCCATATTCATCCTAACCGCGCTTTATGCAGTTATTGTTTGCAAGATCTAAGCTTATTTGATTTAGAACGCCACCCAAACCTGTTACACAGGCCTGATGTCTGTGATGCTTTTCCTGACTGTCAGTTTGACCACTTAATTGCCTGCGCTTGGTACCAAGCGCCCTTAAATCAATGGTTAAAGCAGTTAAAATTTAATGACCAACAGTATTATAAGATTGCTCTACAACAAATCATTAGCCAGCAACTTGCAGTTGCTCGCAAAGTAAATATCCACTGGCCAGACGCTTTTATTATAATGCCCTTACATAAACAGCGATTTTTAACCCGTGGCTTCAACCAAGTCAGCCAAACATGGTTGCCTGTACTCCAAACACAAAATGAGACTATTATTTCGCCTCTTCAAAAGCTAAAAGCGACAAAAGCACAATCAAAGCTCAGTAAAACGAACAGAATTAAAAACTTAAAGGGTGCGTTTATTTGCCAGCAGGATTTGTCTGCAAAAACCGTGGCAATCATTGATGATGTGATGACCTCTGGCGCAACTTTAAATGCAGCGACTGAGGTCATTAAAGAAGCCGGAGCTAAACAGGTGTGGGCTATGCTTACCTGCTTAACTCCGTTAGGTGCACATTAAAGGTGGTTAGTCAGCTGAGGCATAGAATGCGTTACCAAAAAATAATGCATTGCTCAGTAAGCGACTAGTGCCGTACCAGTAACCACGAAATACTGGGTTATCAGTCATACCAATGACACTCCCCTTACCGTATGAGTGTGCAATAAGTCCTGCTGCACCCGCTACTTGCTCCACGTTTACGTCATCAGTAAAGCCAGCTAAAAGCGGCTTGTCTGTGTAAGTAAGTACGTTAACAAAAGGTGCGTCTGATTTCTCAAGCAACCAAGTGCTATTCTTAAATACAGGTAATGTATTACGGTTCAGCGAATACGTCAGAGGGTGAGATAAGTCCACTGAGGTATTAAAAATTGCACCCGCAATACGCTGACGACCAGCGAGGTCATCTTTATCAGCATAGGTAAGCCCTGTTGTATCAAAGGCGCTGGCTACATCACGACGAGATAAGTAATTAGCCTTTAATAATTGTTGATCGGCTAGGAACTTAGCTCCGCCTTTGTGTCCCCAAATAACTCCGCCTTTACGAACCCACGACTTAATTGCCACTTTCGTTGCATCATCAAGACGATTGTAATTACCGTGCGCTAGAATGATATGGCTATAGTTTTCAAGATCAATATCATCAAGACGTTGCATTTCAACAATGCTTGGCGCTGTGCCAACGAAACGGTCTAGGTAATACCATACCTCGCCAAGCTCATACTGGCTGCTCCCTTCACCACCGACTAATAGCACTTTCGGCGCTTTCACTACCGCCATTGAACGAGAGCCCAAGTCAGCACCTTTCACCGTTAAGCCTGAACTAATGGGTGTAATTTCAATGCCAAACTCGTTTTGTGCTTGGTTTAAATAGCTAACCCAGTTGCTATCTGTTTGCAGACCTGCAGGCACAAGGATACTTCCAGGCTCAAAAGCAATCTCACCCATAGGCGTTTTTGCTGTGAGTGGGCTTAATGCCACACGCGCTTTGACACCTTGTTCGAGTAAGCTATTAAGCATTTTTGGCGCTAAATAATCATCCCATTTGAATGCATAAGCATAGCTTTGTGGTAATGCTGCATAGCTTGATTTTACAGGCTGTTGCCAAGGCTCTTTAGCAACATTTAAGCCCCAATTGCTGCTTACTTTTGCAAACTCTAGATTGAAAGCATGCGCAAGAGTCCAGCCAGATACATCATAAAACGTGTTATCGACAAAACGCTGTTGCTCACTAAAAATCGCTTTAATTAAACGAAATTGCGGCTGTGCTAATGGCACATAGTAACTTTTTTCAGAAAAGCTTTGACCATTTACTTTTAACGGCTCTTCGAGCACATACGCATTAATTTGATGCTGCTTCAATAAATCAAGGAAGTACTGCATGCGACTCGTATCAGCACCACCTTTAACAACATAACCTTTGAAGTCTTCATCGCCAGCAAGATCTATCGCTTTGTTGTAAAATTTGGCTTGATAATCAAGTAAGTCAGTACGGTTATCAATCGCCGCTTGGAACGTCGACAAGCTAGTTAATAACTGATTTTTAATCGTAAACGGAAAACTTAACGGGCCGTTGATGGTTTCTTGTAAGTGACCACGTGAGCTTGCTTGTTCAAATAAAATACCTACACCGCCATTTACGTCTGGGTAAGTTGAGCCTTTACCATAGTAAAAGTCATCAAAGCTTTCTTCAGTGAAGTAAAGCGCATTATGCTCATCAAGTGTCTTTGCATGATAATTTGCAATTGCTTTAGTCAGCGTAACGTTTTCTTCAGGCGTGATTGGGTGTTTACGAGTTGGGATCCCTGGCTGAAAAAAATACGTGCTATTCGGGCCCATTTCGTGGAAGTCAGTCAGAATATTTGGCTTCCACTGGTGAAACTGTGCGATACGTGCACGTGATTCAGGGTGTTGCAGCAATAACCAATCACGGTTTAAGTCAAACAAGTAATGGTTAGTACGGCTACTCGGCCAACTTTCAATATGCTCGCGAGTTTGTGGATCTGATGACAACTTCATACCACGGTTGCTGTTTGCCCAATTTGCAAAACGCGCTAGGCCATCAGGGTTTAATGATGGGTCGAGCAAAATAACCGTGTTATTCAGTAAGGTGTCAATTTCTGGCCCTTGTGCAGCGGCCAAATAATAGGCAACCAATAGCGATGCATTGCTACCTGATGATTCATTGCCATGTACGCTGTAACCCATCCAAACAACCGCCGGCTGTTTGCTTGAGTTAGTAGCACCACCATTTAAACGCGCTAAATGAGCTTTACGAATAGATTCAACTTGGCCTAGCTTGTCTGGTGCAGTAATCGTTAACATCACCAGCGGGCGCTGCTCGTGAGTGCGACCAATTACTTTAAAGTTCATTCGGTCACTTTTTTCGGCCAGAATTTGCATATATTGCACAAGCTGATCATGTCGCACATGCCACTCACCCACCTCGTAACCTAGTACCTGCTCAGGGGTAGGAATATTTGGGTCAAATTTCACATCTTGTTCAAAGTAATAAGAAAGAGGTTTTGCTAATGCGCTAACGCTCACTAGCATAGTTAATATTGTTATTATAAAACGCATAGATAGCACCCATAATTATTTGATGTTTTAACGCTACCATTCGATAAAATAGATGCAACTTTTTACGCTCAACACTGGCGACAACACGATGAGCGGAGTATGATAGGCAGTATCCGAGTAATTTAGTCAAGTATAGTCCGTTTTATGATCTCTATTTCTGAATCTGCACAATCTCATTTTGCTAAACTTTTAGCAGACCAAGCTGAACAAACTAACATTCGTGTTTTTGTTGTAAATCCAGGTACTTCGCAGGCTGAGTGTGGTGTTTCTTACTGCCCTGAAGACGCCGTTGAAGCGACTGATATTCGTCTACCATTTAATGGTTTTGATGCCATTGTTGATGCTGAAAGTGCCCCTTTTTTAGAAGAAGCTGAAATCGATTTTGTAACTGACAAAATGGGTACTCAGTTAACACTTAAAGCACCAAATGCAAAAGCACGTAAACTTAGCGATGATGCGTCATTACAAGAGCGTGTACAACACATGCTTGAAACTGAAGTGAACCCACAGCTCGCTAACCACGGCGGCCAAGTTAGCCTAGTAGAAATTACTGCTGATGGCATTGCAGTACTGCAATTTGGCGGTGGCTGTAACGGTTGTTCAATGATTGATGTCACACTAAAAGAAGGCATCGAAAAAGAAATGATTGCCAAGTTTGATGAAATCAATGGTGTAAGAGACATCACTGATCACCAATCTGGTGAGCATTCTTACTACTAACCGGTCTCTAAAGCATGCTTAAAAAGTGGGTATTTCGCTTAGGTAGCGACCCCAAGTTAAGCTTAAAACGCTTTCTTCGCGGCCTAGCACTCTTTGTGCTAGCCGTGATTTTTATTGCCATAGGCTACTATGGACCCGCATTTTTTCAATTAATCGGCTTAATCGTATTAGCAATAGCTTTATTCTTTGCTGGTTGGGGTTACCTAGGCATTTTTGCCAACCGGTTTGCGCAAGTTTTAGAACGCTCATCCCCAAAAGATCATGACCCCGATTTGTGGAAATAATTTACTCTAATAATTGCAGGTTGTTGACAATTTTACGGTAGCGAAACCAAAGAGTTAATCCGCGCATTAGCATGAAGCTGGTCATCGCAAACCATAAACCATGATTTTGCCAGCTACTCACTAACCAAAACAGCCCGAAAAAGCCCACTACAGCACTAAATAGCATAGTGTTACGCATGTCTTTGGCACGGGTTAACCCCACAAATACGCCATCAAATAAGAAACACCCCATCGCCGCAATAGGCAATATAATTACCCAAGGCAAGTAATCCGTTGCCATTTCAATAACTTCTGGGACATCGGTAAGTAAGCGAATAATAGCCTCGCCAAATAGTAAAAATATAAGGCTATAAAACAGCGCAAATAACCCGCCCCAAAACAAGCTCAAGTTAACCCATAATTGAATCTGCTTAGCGCTGTGCTCACCTTTAGCCTTGCCGACCTTTGCCTCACTCGCATAAGCAATACCATCTAGAGCAAAGCTCACCAACATTAAAAAGTTTAGCAAAACAGCATTGGCTGCCAAGGTTGTTTCGCCGATACGTGCGCCATAAAAAGTCATAAAACTAAAACACAATTGCAGTGCTAGTGAGCGAATAAAAATATCACGATTTAAGCTCACTAAATCAAGTAACTTAGCAACACTTAACCAGTCTTTCACAGCAAGGTTAACACCTTGTTTTTTAGCTAGTTGTGCAACTAACATAAGTGCAAAAGCAAGCGCAATATAATCAGCAATTAAAGATGCCCACGCAGCTCCTGCAACGCCCCAATCAAGAAACACTACAAAATAAATATCAAGCACGATATTGGTTATGTTGGTAATAAGTAATAAATAAAATGGCCCCCGGCCATAATGCACTCCTAACATCCAACCAAGTAACACCAAATTACATAAGGCGGCAGGTGCACTAAAAATACGAATCGAAAAATAGCTATTTGCTTGTTCTAAAACAGCTTCATTGGCATTTGATAAATATGCCATTAAGGATTGAATAGGTATACTCAGCGCTATTAATAGCAGCGCAACCGCTGTTGCTAGTAGCAAGCTGCGCTTTAATAGCTCAGCAAGTAAGCTGTGATCGTGTTTTCCATAGGCCTGTGCAACCAAACCTGTGGTACTCATGCGTAAAAAGCCTGCTAGCCAAAATAATAACGAGATAACTGCTGAACCGAGTGCTATACCAGCCAAATAGTGAGCGCTTCCTAGATGACCGATTACAGCAGTATCAACTAAACCTAACATTGGCACGGTAATATTTGATAAAATCATCGGACCGGCTAATAACAGTAAACTTTTATGGTGTGCCTTATGACGTTTAAGAAAATGTTTCATGTAGTATTTGCAGTCCTGTTAGGTTTATCTTTGCGTGCCCATGGCGCAGTCATTCTACAGTATCATCACGTCAGTGAAAGCCTTCCTGCGGTAACCAGTGTCAGCAGCGAAACATTCACTGAACACATGCAATATTTAAAAGACAATAACTTCAAAGTTATTCCATTAAATGACCTCATCACCTCGTTGCAAGCGGGACACCCTTTAACAGATAAAACTGTCGCGATTACTTTCGATGATGGCTATAAAAACAATTACGAAGAAGCTGCTCCTATCTTAGAAAAGTTTGGCTATCCGTATACTATTTTCGTAAACCCTGAACTTATTGATGAAGGCAAAAGCTATGTGATGACGTGGCAACAGCTAAAAGAGCTATCAAGTAAAGGCGCCTTAATTAGCAACCACACGCAAACTCATAATTACTTGCATCGCAAACAGCCAGACGAAACTGAGCAAGCATGGCTTGCGCGTACTAAGAACGACATTCTATCTGCCCAGCAACGCATAAAAGAAGAAATTGGCCATGATTATAAATACCTTGCTTACCCTTATGGCGAGTTTAATAATTCATTACAGCAGTTAGTTAAATCACTCGGGTTTGTTGGTATAGGTCAGCATTCCGGTGCTGTAGGGATCCATTCTGACTTTACTCGATTACCACGTTTTCCGGCATCAGGTTTTTATTCAAAGCTTGATACGCTTGCCACTAAACTCGACTCGCAAGCATTCACTATCAAACAGCTTACCTACTCAGATAGTGTGACAGACGAAAACCCACCTAGTTTAACGATGCAATTTGATATGCAAGATTTTCATAAAAGTCAGTTTGCTTGTTATGTTTCAGGTATTGGCCAAGCAGATTTAGCTTGGCTTAGCAAAGATACGGTGAAGATCACCTCACCTGAAAAACTGAAAAAAGGTCGCTCTCGCTTTAACTGCACAGCCCCTTCAATCGCGAAAAAAGGCAGCTATTATTGGTTCTCACAACCTTGGGTTATCACGCAGTAATAGCCTGTTTCAGCATTTGTGCCGTCACTTTATCAAGGCGCACAACTTCATGAGCCGCATTGAGCTCCACTGCGGCTTTTGGCATTCCCCACACCACTGACGACAATTCATCTTGTGCAATTGTATAAGCACCCGCTTGTTTTAACGCCAGTAAGCCTTGAGCGCCATCACTTCCCATACCGGTTAGCAATGCTGCAACAGTTACTTTAGGGCAAGCTATAACAAGTGAATTAAACAACACATCGACAGCTGGACGATGGCGATTTACCAGCTCATTAGCATCGAGTTGGCAATATAGAGCGCTGCCTTTTTTAACAACACTTAAATGCTGATCGCCCGGTGCAATATAAGCCCAACCCGGCTTTAATTTATCACCCTGTTCAGCTTCTTTGACGTTAATTTTACACGTTCGATCCATACGCATCGCAAATGAGGTACTAAATACCGGCGGAATATGCTGAGTGATCACTATGGGTGGGCAATTTTCTGGCATACGAACCAACACTTCTTTAATTGCTTCGGTTCCCCCTGTTGAAGCGCCAATTGCCAAAACAGCATTCTGTTTAAACTGCAAAGAAGTTAAAGATTTATCATCTTCCACCTTTTGCGCTTTAAAGGTACGTACTCTGGCAGAAGCCGCTGTGCGTACTTTTTGTTGTAATAAGTGAGCGTAGCGTTGAATATTTTCTGATACATTTGCAGTTGGTTTTGCAATAAAGTCGACCGCACCAATCTCTAGTGCTTCAAGTGTAATTGGCGAGCCTTTTTGAGTTAGGGTAGAGATCATCACAACAGGCATAGGACGTAGGCGCATTAAATTTTTTAAAAAACTCAACCCATCCATTTTTGGCATTTCTATATCAAGTGTTAATACATCAGGATTTAGCCGTTTAATAGAATCTCGTGCCTGATAAGGATCTTCTGCAACACCAACAACCTGAATATCATCGGCTTGTTCCAGCACTTCCTTGAGCAAACCACGGATCAAAGCAGAATCATCAACAATGAGTACTTTGATCATATGCGCTCCTAAAATAATTCAATATTCGTTTCAGCATCTTGATGCTCAATATCGTGTAAGTATTTAATTTCACGTTTTTCAAGCTTATCAGAATGTAATTCACGCATTTTTTTCACCTGCGCTGAACCTGTTTGTGGATTAAATAATACTTTTCGAGGCCAAGGGCCACCCACATCATGAGATACTAAATCTAATCCTTCCTCAAGTATATAGGCATTTGCAAAACGAATATTGCCTACTCCTATGTCTGTCATTGAGCGAATAATTTTACCGCCACCGAACAGTTTGACTTTTAAATTACGTTTTGAAGCACCATTTTTCAAGATTTCATTGATCAGATACTCCATTGCCCAGTTACCATAGCGACAATTTAAGCTATGTGCATTCGTTGGGTCGACCCCTTTTTCCATTGGCAACATAAAGTGATTCATGCCACCTATGCCGAGTCCTTCATCATAAATACATGCGGCAATACATGAACCAAGCACCGTGGTAATCAGTTCATCTGTTTTTGATACATAAAACTCGCCAGGCAAAACCTTTGCGACCACTTTTTGTCTCTGGTTATCCCAAAATCGTTTAACATGCTCGAAACCAGGTAACACAGGTTTAAAATGATTGCTCATAGACCACCTTTTAGATAAATCGTCTGGCCTAAATTCTTAAACTCTTTGTGATCCTTACCCAGTGTTTCCGAATGCCCCAGGAATAAATGGCCTGAGTCGGTCAGTAGGTCATAATAACGCTTGAACAGCGTATCTTTTGTTGGTTTATCAAAATAGATAACCACGTTTCGGCAAAAAATAACATCAAATGGTCCCTTCATTGGCCAACCTTGAAGTAAATTTAACCTTTTGAAAAATATGTTCTTTTGTAGCTCTGGCTTAACTTTGTATAACTGCCCATCATGACTTTTTAAAAACCAGCGCTTTAGTTGAGCTTTCTCTAAACCATTAACATTCGACGCTGTGTATGTCCCCGCTTGAGCTTTGGCTAATACGTTCGAGTCAAGATCAGTGGCTAGTATTTTCACATCCCAATCAGAAGGAAACAAACCACTTAATGTCATTGCAATAGTGTATGGCTCTTCCCCCGTTGAGCACCCAGCAGACCAAACACGTACACGTTTATGCTTAGCATTACTCACAAGTAGTTTTGGAACAATGGTGTTTTTTAAGTAGTTAAAGTGATGGGGCTCACGAAAAAAAGACGTTAGATTAGTGGTTATCGCATTAATAAACTCGCTAAACTCTCGTTCTTTATTTTCTTCAAGAAAGTCTAAATATTCTTTAAAGCTTTTTAGTTTATGATGTCGGATTCGTCTGGCTAAGCGCGAGTAAACCATCTCGCGCTTATGTTCGGCCAAAACAATGCCACAAGCATCATAAACTTGCGACGAAATAGCTTTAAAGTCACTATCTGTTAATAAAAACTCTTTCATGTTTTTGACCCTGCAGCCTAGACATTAGATACACTACATAACCTAATTTTTTCTGTTAATAGGGAAGAGTATTAGAACTCTTCCCATTCATCGCTAGGGTCAACAAAGTTATTGCCTTTCGGTGCTGAACGTACAGGCGAGTTCGATTGCTTAGCCGCAGGTGCTGCACTTACTCGACTCGAGACATCTACCTCTTCTTTCGATAACGAGAAGAAGTTTAATAAGCGTCGCATGTCATTTGCTTGTTCTGCCATTGATTCCCCTGCCGCAGATGCTTGCTCAACTAAAGCAGCATTTTGCTGAGTCATCTCGTCCATTTGTGTAATTGCTTTATTAACTTGCTCAATGCCAGAGCTTTGCTCTTCTGATGCTTGAGCAATATCAGAAATCATCGCAGTCACTCGTTGCACCGCAGTAACAATTTCTTGTAATGTTGAACCTGACTCATTAACGAGTAATGTACCGTCTTCAACTTTTCCAACACTGTCTCGGATCAATTCTTTAATTTCTTTTGCAGCCGCTGCAGAGCGCTGCGCTAGATTACGAACTTCACCTGCAACAACTGCGAAGCCTCGACCTTGCTCACCTGCACGTGCAGCTTCAACAGCAGCATTCAATGCGAGTAAATTTGTTTGGAAAGCGATTTCATCAATAACACTAATGATATCTGCAATTTTCTTACTTGATTCGTTAATTGCAGACATACTCACTACAGCACGGTTTACAACTTCACCGCCTTTTTGTGCTTTCGTGCGTGTTTCTTCTGCCAGCTCGTTCACTTCTTTTGCGTTATCCGCATTTTGGCGAACCGTACTGGTCATCTCTTCCATACTAGATGCTGTTTCTTCAAGTGATGAAGCTTGCTCTTCAGTTCGTTGACTTAAATCAGCATTACCTTGTGAGATTTCTTCTGCGCCACTTGCAACCAGTGTTGCTGAGGTATTAATGCGATTAATCACTTCAGTAAGCTTATCAGCCGTGGCATTTGCATCACGTTTTAGCTTCTCAAATGAACCTTGATAGTCTTGCTCAATACGTTTTGATAAGTCACCATTCGCCATGGCATCAAGCATATTGCCTGTATCTTTAACTGCATCATCAACAATGCTTACAAGGCTATTTAAACCTTGCGCTAACCGTAAGAAGAAGCCTTGTTTACCCGTCTCTTCAACACGGGCTTCTAAGTCACCTTTACCTGCAGCAGAAACAAGACCCGCAATCTCTTTTTCAATCGCGACTTCAGCCGTTCTATCTTCCCACTCAACAACAGTACCAATACGCTCATTTTCAGGAGTGAAAATAGGGTTCGCAACCAAACCAAAGGTGCGACCACCGACTTGAATTTCCGTACTGTAAGTACTGCTTAATTTAGCTAGCATGTTGCGTTGATGTGCCGGATTTTTGTGAAATACATCAATATTTTGACCAATCAAATTATTGCTGTTGAAATTCGGCAAGTCTTTCCGTAAATCACTTTCTGCGATTTTCATCATATTAAGAACGGCCTCGTTCATATAAATGATGTTATTCCCAGAGTCTGCAATCATAGTGTTAGTAGCTACACGGTCAAGTGCGCGACGTACGCGCAAATTCTCTTCCGCTTCACGTTTTTCAGCTTCGGCTTTATTCACTCGATCAGTGATATCTTGCCATTCAACAATTGTTCCTAAACGCTTACCTGATGCACTTAACCAAGGCGTTGCAATCAGGCTAAAAATAAGACCAGCCAAACGTAACGTTGTTTTATAAGGTTCTTTTAATGATTTCAATAACTCACGTTGATGGCTTGGCTGTTTATGAAAATCGTCAACACATGTACCGATTAAGTTAGACACTGAAAAGCTTGGCAGCACTGTCTGTAAGGTCGACTCGCGTGCTTGTAGCATTTGTTTTACTTGCTCATTCACGAATATAATTTTCAGATCGTTATCGGCAATCATCACATTCGCTTGGCATACTCGTAATGCATTAGACAGATCAGCATCACGTTTCGATTGTTTTTCTAATTCTTTCTGTTTGGAGATATCGGTTGCAAATTTGATGACTTTGATGACATTGCCGTTACCATCAATAATCGGGTTATATGTGGCTTGAATCCAGACTTCTTTGCCACCTTTACCAAAACGTTTGAATTCGTCAGAAATAAATTCACCGTTTCGTAAGCGCTGCCAAAACTGCTGGTACTCAGGACTTTTTGCTTCATCATCAGCGACAAATATAGCATGATGTTGTCCCTGAATTTCTTCAAGCCGATAGCCCATTACGCTTAAAAAATTAGCATTGGCTGTGATAATCGATCCTGTCGGCTGAAATTCAATTACTGCAAGCGACTTGTTTAGTGCCGTAACAATTAAATCATTGTTCGACTCAACATTTTTAGGACTGCTAAACCAACCCATACCCTTCACCTTCTTGTTAATCTACCCAGTTAAATGTCCATTGTTTTTTGTAGGTCCAATAGCGCAACCATTTTCTCACCCACATTGACCAAACCCGCAACATATTGCGCATTATCTGAGTCTGACAAATGCGGCACCGCTTTAGCTTCATGCTCAGCAATGCTATAGACATCCGAAACAGCATCGACAACGATGCCCATAATTTTACTCGCGTTTTCTAACTTTACTTTTAAAACAATAACAACAGTCAATGGCCCATACTCAATGGCTGGAATACCAAAGCGAAGTCGCAAATCGATTATAGGCACTATGGTGCCGCGCAAATTGATTACCCCTTTAACAAAATCAGGGGAGTTAGGGATTACAGTGATCTCTTCCCAACTGCGAATTTCTTGCACCGTTAAAATATCAACTCCGTACTCTTCTTCAGCCATAAAGAAAGTTAGAAACTGTTTTACATCTTGATTTTGTTCTAAATTAAGCTTGTTATGCAGGTCATCGTGCTGTGCAATCATGATGCCTCCAAATTCGCTTTTGACTCGATGATTAATTCTTGGCTGCCAGGTTTTCTCAGTCCTGACAATTTAATTAAGCCACTAATATCTACAATTAATGAAACTCGACCATCGCCCAAAATTGTTGCCCCTGAGACACCATCTACTTTTTGATAATTAGCCTCTAAACTTTTTATAACGACTTGTTGTTGCGACAATAAGTCATCAACTAACAAGCCCACTTTTTGGTTATCGCTTTCTACAACCACCAGCAAGGTCTTATCCAACGTTTCAATCGCTCCTTGGTGATTAAATATGTTGTACAACCGTAAAATAGGAATGTATTCATCACGTAAGCGCAATACGTCGAGATCTTTCCCAACTCGGCTAACTTTTGTGATATCTATTTGCAGTGACTCGATAATCGAAATCAGCGGAATAATATAAGTGTGCTCGGCAACACGCACTAATTGCCCATCGAGAATTGCCAACGTCAATGGCAAGCGAATTGTGAAGGTTGAACCAACACCTGGGGCAGATGACACTTCAACAGAGCCACTTAGTGCTTCAATATTGCGACGTACAACATCCATACCCACACCACGGCCAGACAAATCACTCACTTGATCTGCTGTGGAAAAGCCGGGTAAAAATATAAGCTCATTAACTTCATTGTCAGATAAATCATCTGCTTCTGAGATCAGACCATTTTTAATCGCTTTTTCACGTATTTTGGTAGTATTTAGGCCTTGTCCATCATCCATAATCTCAATCACAATATTACCACCTTGATGAAACGCATTAAGTGTCACTGTACCAACAGGATCCTTACCTGCCGCAACACGTTTATCTACGGTTTCTAAGCCATGATCAAGAGAGTTTCTTACGAGGTGGACCATAGGATCAGACAGCTTTTCCATCACTGTTTTATCAAGCTCGGTTTGTTCACCAAGTAATTTCAATTCAACCTGTTTATCAAGCTTTTGTGAGATATCTCGAACCAAGCGCGGAAAGCGACTAAATACAAAACTAATCGGTAACATGCGAATACGCATGACGTTTTCTTGTAAATCACGTGTGTTATGTGCCAATTGAGCCAAACCTTCTTGCAACGAGGCGATCGTTGCTTCGGTTATCTCCTGCTCACCAAGCTGGCTTAGCATAGCTTGTGTGATAACTAACTCACCCACCATATTGATGAGTGAATCAACTTTGTCGATACCAACCCGTATAGACGTTGACTCTGCATTTGCAGTCGCCGTTTTTACTGGCGCCGCTTTTTTAGCATCAGTACTTGCTTTAGCAATAGGTTCAACTGTGTTGGTGTTCGTTTCCTTTGCAGGCTCACTTGCTGATGATGGCTCTACCTCAGCACCAAACAAGCCCCCACACAGTGTAATAGTGATATCGGCATCATCTTCGACCCACTCAAAGATTTCTTCAATACTGCTTTGCTCTTTGTCTGTGGTTAAGAAGAATCGCCAGGCTAAAAAGCAATCTTCTGGTGCGTAATTAGTAATATCGGGGATACCATCTTGAAAAGCATGTGTTTCAAGCTCACCAAGTTCAGCTAACTCGCTGATCATATAAAGAGGTTCATTACCCGTTTTGAATAAATGATGATGGGGTTTAAAGTCGATTTGGTAAGTATTAAAGCTACTTTCGGCAACTGTTTCTTCGACTTGTTCCGATGCTTTACTCGCTGCACGCATACCAAGGATTTCTTCAAATTTTATTCGAAGTTCATCCGCTTCCGCTAAATCTGGTTGTTGTTCAGCTTGTAAGGCTCTGAGTAATGCACGTAAACAATCGACTGACTTTAGGAGTAAATTAACATGTTCCGCTGTTAAGTCTCGTGAACCTTCACGTATTTGATCTAACAGAGTTTCTAGGACATGAGTAAAATCTGCAACAGCACTAAAACCAAAAGTACCACTACCTCCTTTAATTGAATGCGCGGCACGGAAAATAGTATTTATAGTTTCCTGATCTTCTTCGCCGGGAACCAAGTTTAATAACTCAGCTTCCATCGCATCAAGTCCTTCAAAGCTTTCTTCGAAGAACACTTCAAAAAATTGGCTTAGATCTATACTCATGCCTCGCTCCTATTGTTAGCGAATCACTTTTTTCAATACCGCTAACAATTGCTCTGGGTTAAAAGGTTTAACAATCCACCCAGTAGCACCCGCTGCTTTACCTTCTGTTTTTTTGTCTAAACCTGACTCAGTGGTGAGCATTAGCAATGGCGTAAACTTATAGTTAGGTAAGCTGCGTAACTCGCGAATCAGTGTAATACCATCCATTACCGGCATATTAACGTCGGAAATAACAGCATCAAAACCTTGCTGTTTGGCAATACTTAATGCCTCACTACCATCTTTCGCTTCCGTTACATCAAACCCTGCCTTTTTAAGCGTAAAGCCAACCATTTGGCGCATAGATGCTGAATCATCAACTGCTAAAATTCTTTTCATATAAACCTCTTAATTGGCATTTTCAAGCACAAGATAATGGCCTAAACCCAAACTATTTATTGCCTGCTGCAATGGCTCGCTCTCGCCCACCCATATAATTTTATGATGCACAGAGAGTAAATGTTTTTGTAACGCACATAACAGCTGAACCGACGCCGTGTCAGCCCGAGTAACCTCACTAATATCAAGACAGATATCATCGTTTGCAGATAATTCATGCAGTAAATCTTGATGTAATGACTCGACCTGAGTAATAGCTAATTCTGTAGGGAGCTTTAACATTCTTAATACTTTCCCCGTTCAAAGCAACTCATAACAAAAGCTTAGTCCTAGTTAATGAAAATGCCATAATTTGAATCAAAAAATAGTAAAATTTTTTAGTAGCTTAGACATTTATTGCAAAAAATAAAGCTTTTCTTTCGAGCAAACTTTTACAAAATATTAAAAAAATCAATTTACGTAATAATCTGCAATTTTTCGGAACTCTTCAGTCAATGTCGTGGCGTTGATTAATGGCACACTACCAGCCTTAAACTCAGGCTTAAAAATAGCCCGAACGGCGCCGTTTGCATCAACCATCACCACAGAGGCACTGTGATCAACTGCATATTCCTGCTCATCACTATCATTAATTGCGTAAATTAAGCCAAGCTCCCTAACAAAGGGGAAAAGTTGCTTATGGGGGCCTGATACAGCAAGAAACTCAGGGTTAAAGTAATCAATATAGGCTTTTCGTTTTTCAGTGGTATCGCGCTTTGGATCAACTGCCACAAACCACACTTGCACTTGGTAATCTTGGCTTAACTGCTTTTGTACTGCTGTTAACTTTGCCAATGTCATTGGGCAAATATCTGGGCAACTGGTGTAGCCTAAAAAGACTAAATTCCAATGTCCCATAAACTGGCTGTTATCAGCGGGCTCACCATGTTGATCGGTTAATAAAAACGGACTCATCGGCTTTGCTTGCTCATACACCAGTGCTTCGACCTCAGGAGCGGTGTTGCTTTTACCACAACCGGTTACAAACAATACCGCACTCAAACACAAAAAAGCGCCTATTCGAGTCATAAAACTAACCATTTATCAATAAATAAGGCGATGAAGAGTAGCATTAAATGGACAATTGAAAAATGAAATAAATCCATTGCGGTGTCATCTTTAGGGGCAATTTTTAGTTTCAGCGCTTTGTAAATAAACACCGTATTCAAGGCACATGCCGCAAGTAAGTAAATTACTCCCGACATTCCAATCAGGTATGGTAATACGCAGACCAAGGCTAACAATATTGAATAAGCTACAACGCAGGTTTTACAAAATTCAATACCATGAGTAACAGGCAGCATTGGAATTTTTGCCCGTTCATAATCGCTTTTTCGAGCAATCGCGAGTGCCCAAAAGTGCGGCGGTGTCCAAGTAAAAATAATCATTACCAACAGCCAAGGCGCTGCTGCCATGTGACCTGTTTCAGACACCCAGCCCAATAACGGTGGCATCGCGCCAGCTAAGCCACCAATCACAATATTCTGCGGTGTTGCTCGCTTTAAAAAAGAGGTATAAATAAAGGCATAACCAACCAGTGCAAATAAAGTTAGCACGGCAGTTAATGTATTTGCCCAGACTATGAGCATAGTGAAACCAAGTGAGCCAATTATCGCAGCAAAACTCAGCGCATGCTGCTTACTTAAACGTCCTTTAGCAACAGGGCGATGACGGGTTCGCGCCATTTTGCTATCAATTTCACTATCTACAACATGATTTATCACCGCTGCTGCCGCAGATAACAGGCCAATTCCAAGCAAACTGGCTAATTGAACAAACAATCCTCGCCCCATATCAGGGGCAAGCGCTAAACCGACCCATGCTGTTAAAACGAGCATAGCAACAACTTTAAACTTACTAATGGCAAGATAATCCTTCAATCGCTCTGTTGATTGACTGATTAACGACTTCTCTGTGCTTAATAATATCGCCATAATAGCCTCCTAAGTTCTTGCTTTTAAATGAAAGCACAGACGTACCATGCTCACCAATAACAGTGCAGCCATCAGGTTATGAGCAAGCGCTACACTTAATGGAAAGTGCCAATGCACAACAGCAAGGCCGAGACAGATTTGGCACAATAAGGCGACTAATACTGTTACTGTACAATGCTTAATTTTTCTGGAAAAACTCTGTGAATATATACGCCACATAATAAGCGCTAGCACCACACAAGTGACTAACGCCCAAATGCGATGTAGTAAGTGAATCGACATACGAGCCTGTTGTGACAGCACACCATACTCGTAAGTGCTATGTTCAAGTGGAAGCTGAAACACACTCTTTAACGAAAACGGTTGTCCGTAGCTACATAAAGGTAAGCCATTACAATGAGGAGCTGCATAGTTTGCAGCCAACCAACCGCCTAATGCGATTTGTAAAACCAAAACCACTAAACCAACAAGCGCTAAGCGATAATATGGTCTTGCTCCTGCATCACCTCCTGCGATCGGCTTTGTTGTTAGCCGTAAATAAAGAAGAAAAAGCAAGGATAGAATACTAAAGCCGCCTAGCAAATGCCCCATTACGACCAAGGGTTGTAAATTCATGGTGACTGTCCACATGCCTAATGCAGCCTGGAAAATCACCAGCAGTAATAGCGCTAATGGCAGTTTAACTGGCGTATTCGGATATTGACGTTTTAACCATGCAAAAACAAACAAAGCTAAAATGAGTAGACCAAGGGCACCAGCAAAATAGCGATGGATCATCTCTTTCCAGGCTTTTGCTGCCTCAAACATCATATCAGGGTAGTTTTGTTCAACATGTAACAGAGCAGTTTCATGTTTTGGTACAGTCAAAAACCCATAGCACCCTGGCCAATCAGGACAGCCTAGCCCTGCATCACTAAGCCGTGTATAAGCACCGAGCCCAACAACCAAAATAGAAAAGAAAACCGTAATTAAGACTAAATATTTATAATTTTTATACATCTTTATCCCCTTAATGAGGTTTAACTTGAACGCGCATAGTTAAGTAGTTTTTTTAAATCTTTAAGTAAGCCTTTTTGAATAAGTCTGTTTTGTTCGGGCTCAGCCGTATAGGGGTAATGCAAAACCACCAAGCCCATGTGATCAACCAAATATAAGTCTCCCGCTTTGAGCGCTGGACTTACTGCTAATTGACGCCAATTAGCCGATACCTGCTGTTGATTTGTTAGTACCGCCACATCTACTTTTTGCTGATTTTTCCCTAAAGCGACGTATAGGTTGTCTAAACTTGCTAATTGGTTTTCACACACTTCACTGCACTCTTTTGGATAATTGAGCGCAATAGTCCATTGTTTAGGCTCGCCTTGTTGCCAATCAGCTAGTTTCACTTCTTCCCTTAAAAGCTCACCATGATTACTCGAACCACTCGGTAACCACTCAAGCTTTAATGCTGCATAAGCAAGTGCCAGCGGCACAAAGCAGCATAAAACGAATAAACTAAGCGGGTTTATTTTCATAACCTCTCCTTCTCATCGCAAAATAAGCAATAACCACACAAGCCAAGCCAATTAATAACCACTGCACGGCATAGGCGTAATGTTTATCTGGTCCCATCACAACACTCTGATAATGCGGGGTTGCTATACCATCTGCTTCATTGCGATAACCAATAAAGCCTTGTAAGGGCTTTGCTAGTTGAGCACTAAAAATTGCTAAATCGATGCCTTGAATGCGCTTGGGCCAGCCTTGCTCTGCACCAATATCATCAGCAAGTGTAAAACCTTGTAAGTTGCCTTGTTTCAATTGCACTGTGGCCGTAAGCCTTGTTGATTCTGGCCACACAACGGTTGGCAACTGGTTACGGTTTGTTGGAGCTTTTAGCCAACCAAAGTTAACGATTAAAGGTGCGGTTTCACCTGCAATTGTCATCGCGACTAGTAAGTCATAGCCCACTTGCCCCTGATAAATTTGATTATCAAGTAACCAGTACTGCTGTTTATTTACCTCGCCAGAGATCTTGACTTGCAAGCCCGTTTTATTCAGCTCTCTAGGTAAATTTTGCAGCTCTTGCCAGCTCAAAACTCCTTGCTCTTTCGAAACGGCTAACTGGCTTAGTTGCTGCTGTTTTTGCTCGCCTCGCTGGTATTGCCAAACGCTTAGTCGTAAACAAATAAGCACTGCAAGTATCACAACGCAAATTGCGATAATTGAGCTAAGCTTTTGTTTACGCCATAAAATTAACTGCATTTGGAATACCTAATATGATTAAAATCATTATTGTTTTGTTATTACTTTATATTCTGTTCAACCTATTTAGAGCGCTGTTTGTGATGATGTCAGCAAAAGAGCACTCGAAACCCATGTCGCATTACTTAGGTCGTCGGGTGCTGTTTTCAGGTATTGTGCTGCTCCTCATTATTGCCGCAATGAAATTGGGCTTTATTCACACCAACCCATCTCCGCTTCACAAAGCTACAGCACGTACACAAATACAAATAAACACAACCACACCACATCTACAAAGTGCCAATACCAAGCTGCCGCTTGAAATGCAAAATGCTTTTCGCTCGTAAAGTGGCCTTTAAAAATTCTTAGCAGTACGACAAATAAAATAATGGTCCCAAGCGTTACATGCATGCCATGAAAACCCGTCAATAAAAAGAAGGTATTTCCATAGACGCCAGCATCCAGTGTTAAACCTAAATCTTGGTAAGCATGCATATATTCATACACTTGCAAACCCAGAAAGATTGCGCCTAATAGCACGGTAAGTGATAAAAATGCTTTTAAAGCACCCCGCTTATTGTTTTCCATTGCAACGTGAGCAAAGTGGATAGTGACTGATGAGGTGAGTAGGATGAGCGTATTAATAAGAGGTAGACCTTGCCACCCCATTGCTTGAGTTGTATCACCTGCAGGCGTAGTTAACAGCGGCCATACTGCTTCAAACGTTGGCCAGAGTACCTCATTGGTCATGGCATTATTTCCAGCACCACCAAGCCAAGGTACTGAAATCATACGGGCATAAAACAGAGCACCAAAAAATGCCATAAAAAACATAACTTCAGAAAAAATAAACCAGCTCATTCCTTGTCTAAATGAACGATCCATTTGCGCTGAATATAAACCACTGTGTGATTCTTCGATGACGTTTTTAAACCAGCTAAACAGCATGTAACATAGTATCGCAATGCCTAAATACAACACATATTGACCACTGCTAGCTTCTGCGCTTACTTGCATCACTGTCAGGCCTGCCCCGACAGCAATTAAGAACATTGCAATCGCACCAACTATTGGCCATGGGCTCTGGGCCGGAACATAATATTTTTCGTAATTTTGACTCATTTTGTTTGCTCCCAATTAGCAATTAGCTTGGCGGCTTAATCGTTTTTAGCCACAACTTGCCCGCTAATATCAAACACGGTATAGGACAATGTCAGCTCTTCTACATCGTCGGGTAATTCCGTATCAACATAAAACAACAAGGTAAACTCAACTTCTTCGCCCGCTTTAAGTGGTTGTTGATCAAAACAAAAACACGCGATTTTATGTAAGTATTTTGCTGCTTTTCCCGGTGATACAGACGGAATAGCCTGCATCACTTTGTCGTTATTACTGGTGTTTTTTGCTGTAAACTTTACTTCTCGCATCGCTCCTGGTTGAACAACCACACTGTACTGAGCTGATTGCACATCAAAAGGCGCACCACTTTGCGCATGCGTTGTAAAACTCACATCAACTTGACGGTCTATGCTTACCGTTTCACTCTCTTTTGCTTGTTCGAGTGATGGCTTACCATTTAAACCTGTGACATCACAAAACACATCGTAAAGTGGCACCAATGCAAAGGCGAATGCAAACATACCTAAGCATGCTAACAACAGCTTTTTGAGCAAAGGTGCATGGTTCATTATTTGATCTCCGGCGGTGTTTCAAAGGTGTGATACGGTGCGGGCGAATCAACTTCCCACTCTAAACCTTCTGCACCGTCCCATACCTTAGCAGGTGCTTTTTCGCCGCCTCGTGCGCATTTAAAAACAACAAGCACGAACAGTAGCTGTGATAAACCGAAGGCAAAACCACCAATACTGATAATGGCGTTAAAGTCAGCAAATTGAAGGGCGTAATCAGGAATACGGCGCGGCATACCCGCAAGGCCAACAAAGTGCATAGGGAAGAACAACACGTTGACACTGATCAGTGATAGCCAGAAATGCCATTTCGCAAGTGTTTCGTTGTACATGTTGCCAGTCCATTTAGGTAGCCAGTAGTAGGCTCCTGCCATAATTGAGAACACAGCCCCTGTCACTAATACATAATGGAAATGCGCAACCACAAAGTAAGTATCGTGATACTGGAAATCTGCCGGTGTAATCGCCAGCATCAAGCCAGAGAACCCACCTAAGGTGAACAGCACAATAAAGGCAATGGCAAACATCATCGGAATTTCAAAGCTAATTGAGCCTCGCCACATGGTTGCAACCCAGTTAAACACTTTAACCCCAGTTGGTACCGAAATGAGCATGGTTGCATACATGAAAAACAGCTCACCGGCTACAGGCATCCCTGTGGTGAACATGTGGTGTGCCCATACAATAAAGCTCAAAAGTGCAATCGACGAGGTCGCATACACCATAGAAGCGTAGCCAAATAACTTCTTGCGTGAGAAGGTCGGCACGATGGTTGAAATAATACCAAATGCCGGCAAAATCATGATGTACACTTCAGGGTGACCGAAAAACCAAAAGATGTGCTGGAACATCACAGGGTCACCGCCCCCCGCCGCATCAAAAAAGCTGGTTGCAAAGTATTTATCGGTCAACACCATAGTGACCGCCCCTGCTAAAACAGGCATCACAGCAATCAACAAAAATGCCGTAATAAGCCAAGTCCACACAAACAGTGGTAACTTCATCCATGTCATGCCGGGCGCTCGCATATTAACGATAGTCACAATAACGTTAATCGCTCCCATGATTGAACTAATACCCATGATATGTACAGCAAACACAAACAAGGCTGTATTATCGTTACTATAGGTCGTTGAAAGTGGCGCATAAAAAGTCCAACCAAATGCAGGACCACCACCTGGCATAAGTAACGATGCCAACAAGATTAAAAACGCGAATGGTAAAATCCAAAAACTCCAGTTATTCATCCGTGGTAGCGCCATATCGGGTGCACCGATCATCATAGGCACCATCCAGTTAGCAAGCCCTGTAAATGCCGGCATTACCGCACCAAATACCATTATCAAACCATGCACTGTGGTCATTTGGTTAAAAAAGTGTGGATCGACTAGTTGTAAACCAGGTTGAAACAATTCAGCGCGGATCACCATTGCCATCGCGCCACCAATTAAAAACATAGTGAGCGAAAATATCAGGTATAAACTGCCAATATCTTTATGATTGGTGGTGTAAAGCCAACGTTTGAAACCTTTTGCAGGATGATGGTCATGATGCGCATGCTCAGTGGCTTGTTCATTAATAACGTTGCTCATTCTTTCGCCTCCGTTGCTGCATCGATAGCTGCTTGAATTTGACTTGGTTGAATCACATCGCCTGTGTCGTTACCCCATGCATTTCGCTTATATGTGATAACCGCAGCAAGTTGCTTAATTGAAAGCTGTTTATCAAATGCTTGCATCGCTGTACCCGGCTTACCATGTAATACGATGTCGATGTGGTCTTTTACATCTCCAAGCACAATTGGACTCCCCTTAAGAGCAGGAAACACTCCCGGCAAGCCCATTCCTGTAGGCTGATGACAAGCCGCACAACTTGCCATATAAACTTGCTCCCCAAGAACCATTAATTCTTCTTTCGGTAATGTTTGATCTAATAAAGCCGCATCAGCTGCTGCAGCATTGGCCTTTTCTTGCTTAGCTTCTGCTAGCCAGTTAGCAAATTCGTCTTCAGGCAACGCTTGCACAACAACAGGCATGAAACCATGATCTTTACCACACAACTCAGCACACTGACCCCGGTAGATGCCTGGCTCATTTATGCGTGTCCATGCCTCATTGATAAAGCCCGGGTTCGCATCTTTTTTAACCGCAAAGTCAGGCACCCACCATGAGTGAATAACATCATCTGAGGTCATTAGAAAACGAACTTTTTTATTGATAGGAAGTACTAAAGGCTTATCAACCTCAAGTAAGTAATGTTCTGTTTTGTCAGCTTGGTTATCTATTTGATCTTTTGGAGTAGATAGAATTGAGTAATAAGCAATTTCCTCGCCCATGTACTCGTAATGCCATTTCCACTGTGAGCCCGTTACTTTAATTGTAATATCGGCTTTAGAAGCATCTTCCATCGCTATCAGTGTTTTTGTAGCTGGAATTGCCATGGCGATTAAGATCACAAATGGTATGGCAGTCCAAAGAATTTCAACCTTGGTACTTTCGTGGAATTGTGCAGGCTTGGCTCCTTTCGACTTTCGATGGTGGATCAAAGCCCAAAACATCACCGCAAAAACGATGATGCCTATCACACAACAGATAATAAATATCGTCATGTGTAATTCATAAACACTATTACTTATATCAGTCACCCCTTTACGCATATTAAATTGGCTATTTGCCAATGCTAACTGCACAGGTGCGAGTAATATAAGCCACAAGGCATAACGCAGTTTACCCATGTGACGGCTCCTTTTAATGCTATTGCAAGACGCAAAGCGAAAAGGCGATACAACAAGGTGCCCATTCGTTTTTTTTATTGTTCAGAGCGACTACGTATCATTTTGACCCAGCGATGATACCAACCCTATGTTTAACACCTAGCACATTTGAGTGTATTTTTATTAATCAGGTGTTAATACACTGTATTAACCAATTAGTTAAAAAATGAGCAATAAGCAAGTTTTAGTAGTAATAAATGTTTATTTTGGTGCAAAAATAACAACTATAATCAGCGCGTTATTTTAAAATGAGAGGCAAAGTGAGAGTAAAAAAAGAGTGAAAAACTGCGCCATGTAAGGCTTTATACAAAGAGTAAGGGTTTACAAATCAATGCTAAATAATAAAAAACAAGCAACGCACCAAATTACAGCAATTTGGTGCACTATTTTAGAAACAGTTACATCCAGTCGGCATTGCGAATAACACCCACCGCTAACCCTTCAATATTGAAAGATTCATGCTCAAGATCAACTTCAATTGGCGAAAACTCTTCGTTTTCAGCATGTAAAAATACTTTACGCCCAGCTTTTTCAAGACGCTTAACAGTTACATCTTCATCAACACGAGCAACAACAACCTGACCATTTTCAGCAACTTGCGTTCTATGTACTGCGAGTAAATCACCATCCATGATGCCAATGTCTTTCATACTCATACCATTTACACGCAGTAAAAAGTCAGCCGCAGGTTTAAATAGTGAAGGATCAACCTGACAATGACTTTCAACATGTTCTTGCGCCAAAATGGGCTCACCCGCTGCAACTCGTCCAATTAAAGGTAAACCTAATTGCTCAGGTTCGTCTTCTTCAATTAATTGAATACCACGACTCGCCCCAGGCTTCATTTTGATCATGCCTTTTTTTGCCAGTGCTTTTAGATGCTCTTCGGCAGCATTGGCACTTTTAAAACCCAATGTTTGAGCTATTTCAGCACGCGTAGGTGGCATGCCTGTATCTTTAATAAAGACTTTAATTAGTTCTAAAATTTGCGATTGGCGTTTTGTTAATGGGCGCATACAACTGGTTTTCCATACAGTACATTTAACTGTGAGTATATACAGTTATCTGAAAATCGCAAATTTAAATTAACGCCATCATATTGCTACAAAACTAACATTGAACCAGGTATAAAGATGCCATAAGGTATTATTTTTAATTTGCACGCAAGGAAATACAATGAGTATTTGGCATCAACCAATCACACTAGAGCTTTGTAAAAGTTTAGAGCAAGGGATCACCGGGCAAGGTACTTTAATGAAAACCATGGGCATTGAGGTGAATGAAATTGGTGATGATTATTTAGTGGCGACTATGCCTGCCATTCCTGAGCATCATAACCCTATGGGCATGGTACATGGCGGAGCGAACGTTGTGTTAGCCGAGACAGTGGCAAGCTATGCGGCTAACTTTGTGGTTGATTTCAATAAATTTTATGCTGTTGGCCAAGAAATTAATGCCAACCATATGAAAGCATCTCGTAAGGGTGTATTAACGGCTACAGCAAAGCCTCTTCATTTAGGTAAGCGCACTTCAGTGTGGGATATTAAAATTACCAATGCCGCAGGAGAGCTTTGCTGCGTATCAAGAATGACCGCAGCTGTTGTAGAGCGCTAAGCTCAGGCTATTTTTCGACTGGATAAATCGTAATTTCAACCCCTGCGCCAATCGCTGAAATACGCAACAAAGTATCAGCATGCAGGGCTTGATTAAAACATTTTGGTGAAACGCCTGATTCAAAGCCAATATCAAATGTACGTTTAGAGCACGATAACCACTGCTTAAGAGCATTTCGTGAACACGATTCAATTAATTCACACAACTGATTAATCGCTTTGTCTGGTGTACTGATATCAGCAGCAGCCTCAATACGCGCTAGTTGACGGTATTCATCTTGGTCGTAATGTAAAACCATGGCATTTTTCTTTAAATCAGCAACAAGTGCACTAATATCGTGCTTTGATTCAAGCTCCAGATCCACATTTAAAAATTGAATTTCCGACATACTCTCGTTTTTACCCTCTATTGATATCGACTGAAACTTTAACTCAGTTTTGTATATATACCAAATCTAGAATACAGTTAATGCGACATTATGCCGCATTGGCAATACAGTTAAACAGCCTAAAATAGCTCCCATACAACAATAATAACGGAGTAATGATGAATAAACGCATGTTCAAATATGCTCGCAAAGGGCATAAATGGCTTGGCTATCTGCTAGCCATTCAACTACTTCTATGGCTATCGGGAGGCTTAGTAATGAGTTCACTCCCCCTCGAAAAAGTCCATGGTAAACATTTAGCAAAACGCAGTTTAGATAATCCATTTATGATGGCTGATTACACAGCATCAGTTGATCGGATAACCGCCCAATTTCAACAAATAAAAGCGATTAACTATAGTCACTTTTTAAATGCACCAACCATTGAAGTTACTACTGAGCAAAGCACTGTCAGCTTTAATGGTCATACTGGAGCTCCCATGGCAAAACCCAGTGAGGCTGAAATTATCGCGAACGCCAAAGCACACTTACTGATTGATGCCAATGTTTTGCAAGTACAGCAATTAAAACAAGGCCCCCGCGAAGCTGCACATAAACAAAACATATGGCAAGTTCGTTTCGATGATTGGCTTGCGACAACCATATATTTAGACAGCCAAAACGGTAAAGTCATCACTGTGCGCAGCACCCTGTGGCGTATTTTCGACTTTTTCTGGATGCTGCATATTATGGATTACGACGAGCGAGAAAACTTTAATAACCCACTGCTTATCAGCTTCTCAGCCACCAGCGTGCTGTTTTGTATTACCGGAATTATTTTGTTACTGCAAAACGTTCGTATAAAGCGTAAAAAACCAGCTACACGTGTTGGTCTATCAAAATAGGGTTGCCATCTGGGTCGGTGATAATAAAGCTCGCTTCACCGGCCTTTTGTATTGCTAAACCTTGCTGCTGAAAATGCAGAGCTAATTGCTCAAAAGTAGCAAACTCAGCCAACGTTTTAGCATTTTGATCCCAACCGGGGTTAAAGGTCAGCATGGTTTTATCAAACATTCCTTGAAACAAACCAATTAAATGTTCACCGTTTTTCATAATTAGCCAATGCTGCTCTATTTCGCCGGCAAACTCTTTAAAACCCAGCTTTTCATAAAACAGCTTAGAGGCATGGATATCTTTTACATTTAAACTCACAGAAAAAGCACCTAGTAACATAGTAGTAATTCCTTTAATGAAAACGGCCTAACAACTATAGCTGAGTTGAAAAACTTTTCCTTTTAGAATAGTCACTCTAAAATGAGCTTTCCTGTAGTTCACTGATGTGATGGATATGCGTTTATTTCTCTACTTTACCCTTTGTTTAATAATCAATTTCTCTGTAAATGCAGAGCAATTTTCAAGCTTTTCTAGTGCCAAAAAGCACTTAATAAAAACCCTACCAGACAATAGTAAAAGCCTTTACTGTGGATGTGACATAAAACGCCAAGGTAAGAAACTCGTACCAGATCCTAATGGATGTGGCTATATACCTCGAAATGCAATGACACGTTCAGGCAAAGAAAATGTTCGCGCAAAACGAATTGAGTGGGAGCACATAGTACCTGCGTGGGAATTTGGCCATCAGTTACAATGTTGGCAGAACGGCGGACGCAAAAATTGCCGAAAAGTCAGCGAAAAGTTCCGAAAAATGGAAGCTGATATCAATAATCTGGCACCTGCAATAGGTGAAATCAACGCTGATCGCTCTAATTTTCGCTATGGAATAGTCACATCCCATAGTCCTAAATACGGTGCTTGTCCTATTAAAATAGATTTTAAGCAACGGGTGTTTGAGCCTCCTATTTATGCACGAAAACGTATTGCTGATGCCTATTTCTACATGCAGCAAACCTACGGATTAAAAATTTCAAATAAACAACGACAGCTATTCGAGGCATGGCAACGACTTGAAGTGGCTCAAGTAAATGACCGTAAAGCACTCTAGTTTAGAGCAATAATGTTCATAAAAAAGGGGCGGCTATCTATTGCTATGGGCTATAGTTATTGATACGTTTTAAGCAAATATTTACAGGAAAGTAATTCATATGTTTAATTGTAATAAACTTGCTCTAGCGGTGTTTCTGGCAGTGTCTGGCTTCTCTTTAACAGGATGCGGAGGAGGAAGTGGCTCGTCTGATAGTACAACTAATCCGCCACCGCCAACAACTTCTGAGCCATCTTGGACGGCAGGAGTTTTCGCCCCATCAAGTGAATTTAAAAACCAATGTGCGGTTCCTCGAACAGGCAATGACCCTTACAATAATAATAGACCTTACCCAGATACTGCTGGCAGTGAGTTTACAGAAAAAATGTGGTTACGTTCATGGAGTGATGAAACTTACCTTTGGTACGATGAGATTGAAGATAACGACCCAGACAACTTCAACTCTGTCGCCGCTTATTTTGCGCAATTAAAAACATATCAAACAACTGACTCAGGGGCATATAAAGATAACTTCCACTTCAGTCGCCCAACCGAAGAGTACTATAAAGAAGCACAATCAGGCGTGGTTTCTGGCTACGGTATTAACTGGGCATTTTTAAGCAATGTCCCCCCTCGTGAATTACGTATTGCTTATTTAGAAGATGATTCACCAGCTAAAAATGTCGGATTACAGCGCGGTGATACTATTTTAATGGTCGATGGCGTTAGTATTAACACTAATACCCAAGAAGGCGTAGATATTTTAAATGAAGCGCTTTTTGGACCAACAGCGGGTGATTCGCATAACTTTGTTGTGCGCAGTAACGATGGCAGTGAAAAATCATTCACACTTGTAGCGGGCAATATCGCGCAAACACCTGTTCAGAATGTTAATACCATCACTACCGCCAATGGTACAAAAGTCGGCTATATGCAATTTAATAGTTTTATTAGTATTGCTCAACCAGAGCTGATAAGCGCTGTTAACAAGTTTAAAAGCGATAACATTGACGAGCTAGTAATTGACTTTAGGTATAATGGTGGCGGCTTATTAGCGTTATCATCTCAGCTTGCTTACATGGTTGCCGGCCCAGCTAATACTGATGACTATTACTACTATCAAACCATCAAAAACGACAAGCAACCACAAGAGGCTCCTTACCCATTTATTGACCGTGAAATAGATTACTCTACATTTCAAACAACCAATAGCCGACTTCCTGATCTCAACTTATCTAAAGTATATGTACTAAGTACAGCAGGAACTTGTTCTGCGTCAGAAGCGTTTATAAATGGTTTAAAAGGTATAGATGCAGAAGTCGTACTTATTGGTGATACGACCTGCGGCAAGCCTTATGGCTTTACACCCACTCATAATTGCGCCACCACTTACTACACTATCCAATTCTCTGGAGCTAATGATAAAGGCTTTGGGGAATATGCTGACGGTTTTAAACCAACTCCTTCACCTCAGTTTGATGCAGATGTTAAAGGCTGCGTAGTTGCTGATGATTTTGATAACAAACTAGGTGATACACAAGAACGCTTATTTTCAACAGCAATACATCATATTGAGAATGGCAGCTGTCCAATTGTTGTACAAACAAATAGCATCAAACAACCAAGCTTTGCCTCTCAAGCAGAACAAGCCAGTGGAATCCCACTTTCTTATAAACAACCGCTTTATAAGGAAAACATGGACTTAACACGTCCATCTCCGGCTAAGGACGACAACAATGAACAATAAAGCACTTTTCACTTGCGCACTATTAGTGAGTTTAACGGGCTGTAAAAGCACCCAAGCAGAGGAGCCACAAAACGCCACGTTAACGCGCGTAAATCCTGGCGTAATCACTGAAATACAACAAGCGATTCAATCAGCTAAAGGGGGCGCATTGGTTACTTTAGCTGATAACGTGTTTACTAAAAGTGCTGAACTATTGATAGATCATGGAACAAATAAAGGGCCTGATGGCTTGCCAATTATGGGCGCTCATTCAATTCCTTCTGAGAAGTTTGTGTTGCAAAAGGCGGGCGAGCAATGTCAGCTTTACTACCCCAAAAAAGAGCTGCGAGTACCACTACCAAATGTAGAATGTGAAGCAGAATAGACAATAAAGGCGCAGTAACACACTGCGCCTTTCGTTGTTTTATAACTGTTGATGGGGGCCAAACACCTCATAATGAATTCGCTCACTTGCAACCCCTAAACTAAGTAGCTGCTCTTTTATCATTGCCATAAATGCGATTGGACCACACAGGTAAAAATCACCTTTACTAATTGGTAAGCTGGCAGCAATGTGATTTACATCCATCAAACCCGCAAAATCTCCCCCCTTGCCATCTTTAAACCAAGTAACACAATGTAATGAAGCGTGCGCTTGCTGTTGTTTTAATAAATACTCTTTAAAGGCAAACTGCGTCTCACTGTCACAAGCATGCAGGTAATGAATTGGCTGGTTATGTTGATTACTTAATAATGTCTCGAGCATGGCCATCATTGGGGTTTGACCAACACCTGCCGAAATCAACACGACAGGAAAATCAATTTCGCGAAGCACAAAGTCTCCCGCGGGTGGGTAAACCTCTACCTCATCTCCCTCTGTTAAGCTATGTAAGTAATTAGATACTAAGCCTTCTTTTTTCACGCTAATTCGATAATTTCGACCGTTACTTTGTTGCGACAATGAGTATTGCCTAACTTGAGTTAAGTCGCTGTTTGCTGGCGTTACTTTTATCCCTAAATATTGACCCGGTAAATACGCCACAACAGGTTTTGCATCGACAGGTGTTAATGTAAAACTACATATTTGCGCTGATTCCATCCGTTTTTCTGTAATGGTGAAAGTACGGGTACCGAACCAGCCTCCCGGCGCCTTTTTGGTCGTTTGGTATAACGCCATCTCTTCGGTGATACATACATCCGCTAATAAAGAATAAGCTTCACTCCATGCGTACTCGACCTCAGGGGTAAATTGCTCAGGCAGTAACTCTTTTAAAGTTGCAATCAAATGCCCACCAACAATAGGGTAATGCTCTGGCAAAATATGATAGCTGGTGTGTTTGTGATTAATGCGCGCAAGCGCTCCTTTTAACACTGCCAAGTTATCAATATTTGCAGCATAGGCCGCCAAAGCATTAAACAACGCGAATTGCTGAGTGCCCGATTGCTGATGTGTCATATTAAAAATATTTTTAAGCTCTGGGTTGTAGCTAAACATACGATCATAAAAATATTCCGTAACTTGAGGTCCTGCTTGTGCAAGCAAAGGCACAGTACTTTTAACAATCTGGATCGTTTTTTCAGATAACATAGTTTTTCCTATTGGAGAGGTTAACCGCGGCGACCATCAACACGACGATTGACTAAAATGGGCGCACAATGAAATAAAAATAAGCTAAAGCCAGCAACCCAAAGCAAAGCACTTAACTGCCACGCAAGGTGATGACCTAAAAAAACAGGGAGTAACGAGCGCACAATGGCAGCTAGTGCAATGAGTAAAAATGCCAAACTAATAAACGCAGGAGCTTGTAATGCGCGCCCAGTATGACCGTGAGAGACACGTATCATCATGGCAATTATCATTAAACCGATGGTGCCAACAGTGATCAGATGAAGCGCGTCTTTGAATAATATAATAGGGCTGAAATAACTGAGCGCGATAAGCACTAAACCAACCGATAAAGCCCAATAAGCCAAGTGTAATGCCCATAGCAAAGGCACTTTTAAAATCCCTTTATGCCACCACACAATACACCGAGCACCATGTAAACAAGCAAGCCAAGCAAAAACCCAACCAGTACTCATCGCGCTAAAAAATAGCTGACTCATAAAGAACCATGTAATGGCGAACAATGAGCTAAATAGGACTAATTTATCGAGCTTGGGGGTTCTAACTTGTTCACTTAAGCTAAGACCGCGAGCGGTAAAAAATGGCACAACTCGCCCAGCGACAACACCAACCAGCAGCGTCATGATAAGTACGCCAGTATCAACAACCCCCAGTGCCAGCAACATTTTATTAAGCACAACTAAGCTCAAAAAAATCACATTGAGTGCACAGAGCAAAGATGCGATGACAATAAATAAATAGTTATGGCGGCTTTTCGCCTGTATCAGCATGTCAGCTAGAATAATAATTCCAGCCAGCCACCAAACGAGTTGTAATGCACTTACAATATAAAGATTTAGCTGCTCGAACCCTGCAATATCAATAAAAAAACTAAGTCGTGCAGCAAGCCAAATTATGCTCAGCAAACAGAGCTTTATGCCACTTACACTCGCCACGCCTGTCCATGTTTGTGCAGCGGTGAGCAAAAAGCCCATAGCAACGACCCCTGCAAAACTAAACAGCATTTCATGAGCATGCCAAAGTGTTGCGGGCATTGTTAGGTGCCACTGTGCATAACCCGCCAAGACTAAAAACCAGTAACTCATTGCAAACACAGCTAAGGCACCAGCTGCCAAGAAAAAAGGCCGAAATGCTAATGCCCATAACGGCCACTGGCTGAGTTGATAAAATTTGATTTTAGTTGGCATAGGTTCAGTTAAATTAATGACTTTCATTAGTGCACTCAGGGTTTAATTTCCCTAACTAATGCACAGTTCAAGCCAGAAATAAAAACTATTAAATATCAGTTAATTAAACTTTAACGCTTGATAAAAAAGTCAAAATGACACACCATTAAAAGCATCAAAAAAACTTATTCAGGTCAAATTGACATGGCGTTAAAAAAATCCCTTCTTGATGTTGCTCTTGCACTTACCAAGGCAAGCAGCGTTGATCACAATTTCAGCTATTTGTTGAGTTGCATTAATGATTGGCTTGAATGTGATGCCGTTGCCTTGTTATTGAAACAAGGCGATGTGTTGAAGCCCGTAGCTCAGCATGGATTGTCGGACGATACGTTAGGAAGGCGCTTTAAAATAGCAGAGCATCCTCGCTTATTTGAAATATGCCGTGGCAGTGAGCCGTTAAAATTTGCCAAAGATTGTGGCCTACCCGACCCCTACGATGGTTTATTACAAAGCCAGCATGGAGACTTTCCTGTTCATGCCTGCATGGGCGTGCCACTGCTGAGCAGCAAAGACAACACTGAATTACTCGGTGTTTTAACCTTTGATAGTTTAGATGAACATGCCTTTGACGCTTTAGCAATAAACGAGCTCAATCAACTAAAACAGCTAGCAGCAGGCTATGTTGAGCATGCCATAACCTTGCAGCATCTTTTGCAACACGCACAGCACAGCCATCAAGTTGCACAACAGCTTAATCTTGAAGCGCTAACACGAGAAGGTGTCGAAATTATTGGCAATAGCCAAGCAATGCAGACCCTTAAAAATGATATCCAGCTCGTAGCTGCCTCAGAATTTAGCGTATTGATACAAGGCGATACAGGCGTCGGTAAAGAGCTGGTTGCACGCAATATCCATTTAAACTCAAAACGCCGTGATATGCCGTTGATCCACTTAAACTGCGCATCATTACCAGAAAACTTAGCCGAAAGTGAATTTTTTGGTCATAGTAAAGGCGCGTTTACTGGCGCACATACTGCGCGTCAGGGTAAGTTTCAACTTGCCGATGGCGGCACGCTATTTTTAGATGAAATCGGCGAGCTTCCGCTTGCTATGCAAAGTAAGCTATTGCGCGTTTTACAAAGCGGTGAATTACAAACCGTGGGAGAAGACCAAAGCCGTTATGTCGATGTTAGAGTGATTGCAGCAACCAACCGAAACTTAAAACAAGAAGTCGCTGCAGGACGCTTTCGTGCAGACCTTTATCACCGATTAAGCGTCTACCCATTGCATGTTGCACCATTAAAAGAGCGCGACAACGATGTTATTTTGCTGGCAGGATTTTTTGTTGAACAAACGTCTAAAAAACTAGGGATTAAACAACTTAAGCTAAGTAGCGATACACAATTACTGCTGCGCCAATATGATTGGCCGGGCAATGTGAGAGAGCTTGAACATGTGATCAGCCGCGCGGCACTCAAAGCCAAGCAGCTGCAATGGCAACAAAGCATTGTCACTATCGAGCCTGAGCATTGTGATATTGCTAAAACAGCGGTTGCTAAACCAAGCCCAATTGCTGTTAACGAACAAAAAACCACTCGCTTATCGCTGAAAGAGGCAACCGATGCGTTTAGCTATCAGTTGATTATGCAACAGCTTGAGTTAAATAACCTAAACTGGGCGGCCACAGCACGCAGTTTAAGCGTTGATAGAGCCAACCTTGTGCGCCTAGCCAAACGGCTAGGCATTAGCGTTAGAAAGTCTGTTTAAGCTTTTAACGCTTTAAAATACGCTTTTAAAAGCTGACTAAATGCTTGTACTTTGGCTGTGCGATGCACCAAGTGATGTGTCACCAGCCAAAGGTCTGTTGGCCAGTTTAGCTCTTTAGGAAGCACTGGCAGCAGATCAGGGTATTGGCTTGCCACTTCATGCTGTAGACCACCAATTCCTAAGCCTCTGACAATCGCCCGTGTTGCTTCTGATGTTTCAGACACCCTTAACTTAATTTGCGCCGGCTCAATGTGCTGATCTACCCATGCAAAATAAGGGACTTTACCGTTATAGCCAGCCACCCCAGATACAAAACTATGCTGCTGCAACTGCTGAAGGTTTTTTGGCATACCATACTTTTCAATATAGCTCTTAGAAGCATAAAATCCTGATGAAAGCTCAGCTAAATGCTGGGCAATATAGTCACCTTCGTCAGGGCGAGGGCCCGCTCGCACAGCAATATGCGCTTGACCGTGGTCAAGACGTAAACGGTTTTGATCAAGAATAACTTCGAGTTGCACTTGCGGGTGCAAACTTTGAAACTGCTCACACACATCGCTCAGCACATCAATAAAACCACTGACCGTAGTTAATAATAAACTGCCTCGCAATTGGCTATCAGCAGCAACAATATCGTTATGAAGCTTTTCAAGTTCAGCGTTAATCGATTTCGCAGTAGCAAACAATTTAGCGCCAATTTCTGTCACTGTATAACCCCGAGCATGACGGTGAAATAACCGCGCATCAAGGTTATCTTCTAAATTGTTGATTCTTCTGAGCACTGTACTGTGATGAACACCCAATGATTCAGCAGCGGCAGTTAACGTGCCGAGTCTTGCCACCTCATAAGCGACTTTTACATCTTGCCAATCATCAAATTGAATCGCCATAACGGCTCCTTGTGTGCATATACGCACATAAGTTTTGCGTTTATTTGGCTTTTCTGCAAGCTGTTTTTTGCTAAAGTGAGCATATCAACAGTGAAGCTTAAAAAAGGAAGCCATCATGACAGCACCAAAAATTATTGCCCTAGCAGGCAGCCTACGTAAAGACAGCTTTAATCAAAAACTGATTAATGAAGCTGCACGCTTCGCCCTCGAAAGTGGTGCTGAAGTAGAAGTGATTAAATTAAGTGATTTAAACTTACCTTTATTTGATGAAGATATTGAAGCGCAAGGTACACCTGCTGGCGCACAATTATTAAAAGATAAGCTTCGCGCTGCTGATGGCATTTTATTAGCAAGCCCAGAATATAATGGCTCAATTACAGCGCCACTTAAAAACGCAATCGATTGGGCATCTCGTACAGAGCAAGGTGCAGTACCTGCATTTCGCAATAAAGTTACAGCACTTTATGCAGCTTCGCCGGGTGGTTTAGGTGGCTTACGTGGTTTAAATCACGTACGTGATATTCTATCGGGTATTGGTAGTTTAGTGCTTGCCGATCAACTCGCAGTGGCTGCTATCCACACTAAATTAGATGAGCAAGGCCGCATCAGCGATGCTGATACAGCCGAAAAAGTTGCTAGCCTTGCCCAGCAACTTGTCAGCGTAGCGAGCAAATTAAATAAGTAAGCCTGATTTAATAGCCCTTAGCTTAGCTTTGTCGCTGCTAACTTAGCAGCGATAAAGTCTTCATGGGTTACATACAGTAAGCTTGCGACGCGGCGAATAACCATTTCTTCATGCTTATCTAAATTGCCATCAGCGTAGGCCAAACGCCACAACAGCTCGATAATATCAATACGTTGCTCGGCACTGCACTGAGCATTAATTTGCTTAGAAAACTGAAAGTAATCAATAGCATCATCTAAGCTTTGTGAAGCACCATCAATAAGCTCTTCAACAGCTTCATCTGTTAAAGAAAAATATTTTTTTAAGGTCTCATTCAGGGTCTGTTGCTCATCATCCTGTAATTCATCATCGGCACGCATAACCTCAATTAACAGCGCAGCAACAGCAGTTTTGAGATCATGCTCACTGATACTAGATTGCGACTCACTCATAGTTGAAAAAAGTTGTTTTATTTTGTTGAGCATCACATTTGTCCCCTATGGGTGTTAGACTACGTATAAGACATTACGTTACCTTAGTTTGACTATGGATGCTAATTCAGGTTCAACATCATTATGAAACAAGGTTTTAATCACATGGAGTTAAGTGTTTATGAGTGAAGTGAGAAGTACACCAGCACTATTAATTAGCGCCTTTTTAATGTTAGTGGTTTGCAGTAATGCGCACGCAGCAAAAGACGAAACAGAAAAGCTCTACGATTTCGACGAAAAGGTGCACTACTATCAAACCAAACTAGCAGATGGCCGCTATCATCTAGAAATTCAATCGGATGATTACGCACACTTCAAAAACCAAAGCGTTTTTTTATTACGTCACGCAAGTCGGCTCTGTAAAGATGAACCGTTTATGTTAAGAGTGACTGATGGGGTGCAGGAGTATGAACGTTTTCCAACTAAACCACGTGCCTATCAGCCACCTTTAACGGTTGTTTTGCAATGTGAAGACGAAGCTAAATAGTACTAGTCTTCATATCCCCATGGTGCGCTTGGCGGCGTAATCGGTTTAGTTAAATCAAAATCAACGCGAAACTCACGTCCTTCACGTACTAAGCGATACGTAAATTGCTTTGGATAAATATACATTTGCCACGTGTTACCCATTGATTGGGGAATACCTTGGCTTGCAAACAATTCTTTTGAATATTGATCAGCCGGGAATGACTGCGCATTAGCAAACCCCGCATCAAGGGTATGACCACCATACATGGTTGATTTGTCATCGCTGCCATCTTCATGGCGATGATCATGCTTTAAACTAAGTCCACTGCCCGTTTTTGTGATGATCCAAGTACGAGATGCATCATCACCCACATGAAATGGCACTTGTAACTCACGCTCGTTACAACGACGTACATGCATTACTAACTTTTTGCCCGCAAACGAGCTAGGGCCTGCAGCGTTATCAACGCTCACTTTACCTTCGTAAGCTTTACCGCAATGGGCCGCAATGTTATCAAAAAAGCCGTCATGGCTTGGAATTGACACTAACGGCGCAGGTCGTGCAGCCGCTACTGATGATGCTGCTACGAGTATCGATGCCACTAAGTATTTCATGGTGTGTTCCTTTATTTGAATTATAATGTCGCTAGCCTAGCCTGCCCCTAAGCAGAAAGGAAATAAATTAGCTAAACAACCTAAAACCATCTGGTGAGCACGCTCATATAGCGCCAACAAATTGCAATATAAAACAACTACTAAAAATGACTGCGCTCATACAAAAAACTAAACCATTAATTCTTAAGCAGATTTAAATACATGAGTATCATTTGCAGAAATAGCACAGACAATTTAAACAGCTGAGTTATTTTATTTTGACTACTAGACTAATAAAGAGTGCCAATCACCAAAAGCAAAGCTTCTATCAATCATAACCTTACATAGTTATTGGCTAAAATGTTCCCAAAAATAAAAACGCGGCTCTCGCCGCGTTTAAGTTCCACATGTAAAACCTACTTATTGCCAAGGACGTTCAGCTTTAAGTTGCTGCTCAAAGGCATCGATTTGGCTGTTAAGTGTTTCAGTCACACCGATAAAGTCTAAGCCGCTTAATAAGCGCTCTTTAATATCATGGCGAATATCAAAGTGAATAGTGTCAAACTTATCGCTACGAAGTTGTTGGTTTTCTAAATCAACTTCAATATGAATATCATCATGCTGTTCACTCAGTACAAATAATTGCTCAAGTGTTTGTGCCGGTAATGCGATAGCAAGCATTTGATTATTGCCGCAGTTATTAAAGAAAATATCGGCAAAGCTTTCCGCTAAGATAACTTCAAAACCATATTGCTTTAATGCCCATGGCGCGTGCTCGCGCGATGAACCACAACCAAAGTTGTCGCGAGTTAAAAGAATTTGCGCACCTTGGTAACAAGGACGGTTCAAAATAAACTCAGGATTTGGCTCGCCGTTATCTAAATAACGCCAATCATAAAAAAGCGCCGCATCAAAACCATCACGGCTGGTCGACGTTAAAAACTGCTTTGGAATAATTTGGTCAGTATCAACATTGTTTTTATCTAACGGGGCCATTAAGCCACTAAAAAATACGCTCATTAGGCTTCTCCTCTGATATCAACAAAACGACCATGAATTGCCGCTGCCGCAGCCATTGCTGGGCTCACTAAGTGCGTGCGTCCACCGCGACCTTGGCGACCTTCAAAGTTACGATTTGAAGTAGATGCACAGCGTTTACCAGCTTCTAATCTGTCATCATTCATTGCTAAGCACATTGAACAACCCGGCTCACGCCATTCAAAACCAGCCGCTTTGAAGATATCAGCAAGGCCTTCGTCTTCGGCTTGTTTTTTAACAAGGCCAGAACCTGGAACAATCAGTGCTTCAACACCCGCTGCAACTTGCTTACCTTCAACAATCTGCGCGGCAGCACGTAAATCTTCAATACGGCTATTTGTACATGAGCCAATAAATACGGTATCAACAGTCGCTGAAGATAATTTATCACCCGCTTTTAAGCCCATATATTTTAGTGCGCTACGAATTGCATCAGCTTTGATTAGATCTGGTTCTTGCTCAGGATCAGGAATACATTCATCTACGCCAATCACTTGCTCAGGGCTGGTACCCCAAGTAATTTGCGGTTGAATGTCAGCAGCCTCCAATTCAACAACATAATCAAACTCTGCGCCTTCATCAGTTTTTAGTGTTTGCCAGTAGGCAACGGCACTATCAAAGTCCGCACCTTGTGGTGCAAATGGGCGACCTTTTAAATAATCATAAGTTGTTTGATCTGGTGCGATTAAACCCGCTTTTGCGCCCATTTCAATACTCATATTACATAGCGTCATGCGCGCTTCCATAGACAGCGCTTCGATTCCTTCACCACAAAATTCAGCAACATAGCCTGTACCACCCGCAGTGCCTAATTTACCGATCACTGCCATGATTAAATCTTTAGCAGTAACAGTTGGACGTAGGCGACCATTTATTTGAATTTTTAACGACTTGGCTTTTTTCTGCTGTAACGTTTGAGTGGCTAGAACATGCTCAACTTCTGAAGTACCTATACCGTGCGCTAGTGCACCAAATGCACCATGGGTAGAGGTATGGCTGTCACCACACACAATAGTTGTGCCCGGTAAAGTAATGCCCTGCTCAGGCCCCATTACATGCACAATACCTTGATTAATCGAATTTAAATCATAAAGTTGAATACCAAACTCTTTACAGTTTGCATCCAGTGCCATTAATTGATTTTTCGACACTTCACTCGCAGCATCTAATGAGCGGCTTTTTGTTGAAACGTTATGGTCCATGGTCGCAAAGGTTTTTTCTGGGCAACGTACTTTGCGGTTTTTCTCACGTAAACCAGCAAAGGCTTGCGGCGATGTAACTTCATGAACTAGGTGACGGTCGATATAAAGTAAATCGGTTTGATCATTAATGCTGGCGACTACATGAGCTTGCCAGATTTTATCGTATAAGGTTTGGGCCACTTGCTATTCCCTCATTTTAGTTACGCTGAGTGACGAGCTCAGCGCAAACAATTTTTAATTAAATACGTGCCACAATTGCCGCAGCAACATCACTGGTGGTGTACCCTGCATTTGGGTAGATATCTGGCGTACCAACACCGGCTTCAACTGCTTCTGCTACCGCTTTTTCAATGGTACGAGCCGCTTCATCTTGACCTAGTGAGTAGCGCAGCATAAGCGCAGCACTTAAAATTTGTGCGATAGGGTTTGCTACCCCTTTACCAGCGATATCTGGTGCTGAGCCACCAGCTGGCTCATATAAACCAAAGCCAGACTGATTCAAACTTGCTGATGGTAATAAGCCCATAGAACCTGTGATCATCGCGCACTCATCAGACAAAATGTCGCCAAATAAGTTATCGCAAAGTAGTACATCAAACTGGCTTGGCTGTTTAACTAACTGCATCGCCGCGTTATCAACATATATGTAGTCAAGGCTCACTTCTGGATAGTCTTTACTCACTTCAGTGACCACTTCACGCCAAAGTACGCTTGACGCTAACACATTCGCTTTATCAACCGAAGTAACGTGATTGCTACGCAGCTTAGCAGCTTCAAATGCAAAGCGGGCGATGCGCTCTATTTCTTTACGTGAGTATGTTTGGGTATCGAAAGCGGCTTCTTGCTCCCCTTCGCCACTGCGGCCTTTTTCACCGAAATAAATACCGCCGGTTAACTCGCGCACACATAAGATATCAAAGCCTTGTGCGCTGATATCTGCACGCAGTGGTGATGCAGCGCTCAGTGCTGGTAATAATTGTGCTGGGCGTAAATTACAGAACAAACCAAAATGCTTACGAAGTGGCAACAACGAAGCTCGCTCAGGTTGCTCATTCGGTGGTAAGTTTTCCCACTTAGGGCCACCTACCGAACCAAATAAAATCGCATCGGCATTTTCACAAGCACTAAGAGTGCTTTGCGGCAGTGCCTGACCAAACTCATCAATGGCAGCACCACCAATCGCGTGGTGATGACGAGTCAAAGTAAAACCAAACTTTTCGCTTACAGCATCCAAGACGGTTTCTGCTGCTGCCATAACTTCTGGACCAATCCCGTCGCCTGCTAATACTGCGATACTGTAATTCGATTGACTCATCCTGCTTTCCTCTGTTGTTTTAAATCAGACACTTTTTGTGCACGATAAATTAAGTTATAAACGCGGATCATGGCGCGTACTGACGCTTCAACCACATCCGCTGCAATGCCCGCGCCGTGATAAGGGCGGCCATCGTATTTAGCGATAATATTCACTTGCCCTAGTGAGCTGGCACCTTGGCCTGTTGCTTCTAGGTTGTATTCAATCATTTCGACCGACATACCCGTTAAGCGCTCAATTGCTAAGAATGATGCTTCAACAGGACCATTACCCGTTGCTGCCTCTTGCTTAGACTCGCCATCAATTGTCATGCCGATTGTTGAGCTCGCCACTGATTGCGAGTTAGACGTAGAGTTAACAAACTCAAGTTGGTACTTCTCATCTTTATCTTTGATTTGATTAAAGTAAATCATCGCTTCTAAGTCGTAGTCATACACAGTGCCTTTTTGGTCTGCTAATGCTAAGAAACTTTCATACAAGCTATCCATATCATAATCAGATTTTTGATAGCCTAACTCTTCTAAACGATGCTCAATAACATGACGACCTGAACGCGAGGTCATGTTTAATTGGTTATTTGGTACACCGACACTTTCTGGCGACATAATTTCGTAAGTGTTTTGCGCTTTTAATACGCCGTCTTGGTGGATTCCTGAGCTATGAGCAAAGGCATTTTCACCAACAATTGCTTTGTTTGGCTGCACTGGCATGTTACAAATCTTCGCGACTTGGCGCGAAGCACGGTATATTTCTTCACTGCGAATATCGGTATGCACTTTTAAGTGGTCTTCACGCATCTTCATGATCATCGCCACTTCTTCAAGCGAGCAGTTACCTGCACGCTCACCAATACCATTAATCGTACATTCGATTTGGCGAGCACCGGCTTGTACTGCAGCGATTGAGTTAGCAACCGCTAAACCTAAATCGTTATGGCAATGCACGCTTAAACGCGCCTTGTCGATATTTGGCACATTGTTCATTAAGTGATGGATCATCGCAGCATATTCGTCTGGCGTTACATAGCCCACGGTGTCAGGTAAGTTGATAGTTGATGCACCCGCATCAATAGCACTTTCAACGATACGGCATAAATCCCAATGCGGTGTGCGGCCAGCATCTTCACAAGAAAATTCAACGTCATCCGTGTAGTTACGCGCAAGTTTAATCGACTTAACAGCCATCGCTGTTGCATCGTCTAAGCTCATACGTAATTTGTGCTCAAGGTGTAATGGGCTGGTTGCGATAAAGGTATGGATACGGCCTTGCTCTGCCGGGCGAAGTGCTTCACCACAGGCTTCTATGTCTTTTGCTACAGCGCGAGCTAAACCACAAATAATCGGCCCTTTCACTTCAGTCGCAATTCGCTGTACTGAGCGAAAATCCGCCGGGCTTGATACCGGAAAACCTACTTCCATTACATCCACATTTAAGCGGCTAATGGTATGCGCAAGTTGAATTTTGTCGTCTTCGGTTAGGCTTGCTTTTAATGCTTGCTCACCATCACGTAACGTTGTGTCAAAAATCCAAACCTTATCTTTCATAAAACTGTCCTCGTTCCCAATGACCCATTAGCGAGATAAAAAAAACCCCGCGTTTGCGGGGTTTTTTAATGTTCTACAAATGCAAATACACTAAGCCCCGCTCACTGATTTAAGCAGTAAGAGGTTTAGTTTTAATGTAATTAAACGAATTATTTGCATTGTATTTATCTAAATGTGTGTTCAGTGAGCTGTATTTTTAACATTCAAAAAACCAGCTTGCAAGCATAATTTTTTCAAAAATCACATTTTTATTTACATAAAATAGGAAAAACAAACCTAAATAATCATTAAAAATGAATATAATATCCAAAACTAATGAGAACGGCGTTTAAATATTCGTTCAGCAATCACTGTATTGTTTAGATTAACTTTTAAGATTGATGGTTATCACGTACATACAAAGTTGCACCGCGGGCAATATAACGTAATTGCCAGATCAGTCGCTCTACTAATTCTTCACGTTGCTGGCCTTCGATATCTAACGCTTCAGCACCTGCATTAAAAACGAGCGTAACCATGGCTTCTGCTTGAATATAAGCATGAGTCGCATCGCAAGGAGTTTCGCTTTCAAGATAATGGGCAAGCTCTAAAATAAAGTGTTTAATTTCGCGTGCTACTGCAGCACGAAATGCTTTTGAAGTGCCAGAGCGCTCACGTAATAGCAGCCTAAATTGGTTACTTGAATTATCTATAAACTCCATAAAAGTCACTATGGAAGTACTTATAACGCTGCCACCACTGGCGATTCGGCGACGAGCTTGACGCATTAGTTGACGTAACGTTAATCCGGCTTCATCAACCATGGTTAAACCAAGTTCATTCATATCTTTAAAGTGGCGATAAAAAGAGGTTGGCGCTATCCCTGCTTCACGGGCAACTTCACGTAAGCTTAGGTTTGAAAAACTATGATCTGCACTTAGTTGATTAAATGCAGCTTCAATTAGTGCTTGTCGTGTTTTTTGTTTCTGTTGTGCCCTAACACCCGACATGGAAACTCCCAGCGTGAACTTTTAATGATTTTCGGTTAATGAGACAGTCTAATACTTGACGCGAAGAGTTTGAAATACTATTTTAGCGTACAGTTGTACGCCGAGATTAATTTAGATGAAAAAACCACCTATTATTTGGACTAACGTCCTCTTTTTTAGCCTGACATTTTTAGCCGCGATCACTCTTGTACCTTGGTATGGTCTGACTTACGGTTTTACCAGTACACACTGGATCGCATTTGTTGGCTGTATGTTTTATGCAGGACTATCGATTACTGCAGGTTATCACCGCTTATGGGCGCATAAAGCGTATGATGTTCACCCAGTTATTGAAGTGATTTTTGCCTTTGGTGGCGCATTTGCATTACAAAACAGTGCGTTGCACTGGAGTAGCGATCACCGTATTCACCATGGTCAAGTTGATGATCCAATCAAAGACCCTTACGCTGCAACAAATGGCTTTTGGTATAGCCACATTGGTTGGATGCTGCGCGATTATCAAGGTGAAGAATACAGTAACTACAACAACTGCCGTGACTTACAAAAAAATAAAGTAGTAATGTGGCAACATCGTCATTATATGAAATTAGTTATTGCGACTAATTTTGGTATTCCTTTATTGCTAGGTTTAATGCTTGGCGATGTATGGGGTATGTTATTACTAGCCGGTTTACTGCGTTTAGTATTAAGCCAGCACTTTACTTTTTTCATTAACTCAGTTGCGCATATTTGGGGTTCTCGCCCTTACACCGAAAAAAACACGGCACGTGATAATGGCTTTTTAGCATTATTCACCTACGGTGAAGGCTACCATAACTTCCACCATATTTTTGCTAGTGACTATCGCAATGGCATTAAGTGGTATCACTATGATCCTACGAAGTGGATGATCCGCTCATTAGCAGCGCTAGGCCTGGCTTCAAAACTAAAACGCACCCCTGTGGAACGTATTGAAAAAGCCAAAGCCGAAACCTTAATGAATAAAACCCAAGTTCGCCTTGCAAAATTGCCTTTAGCGCAAGATAAGCTTACATTACTACAATCTGAATATGATTTATTGCTGAAGAAGTTGCAGCATTTTTGTGCCTTGCAAAAACGCGTGTTAGACATCAAGAAAAGCAAAATGATGAAACAATGCGAAAAATCAGCATTAATGACACAATATCACGAGCTTGAAGCCGCTTGGGAAAACCAAAAGCAGGCTTGGCTTGCACTAAATGCGAGGTTGTTAAAAGCCTCTTTTAGTTAACATAGGAGCGGCTGTGGCCAAACAACAAGTAAAGCAAAAAGATACTCCATCTTATCAATATGATGCGATCATCATAGGCACAGGTCCTGGCGGTGAAGGTACCGCCATGAACCTGTCTAAAAGTAACAAGAAAGTGGCTGTTATTGAGCGTCAAGAAGCGGTCGGTGGCGGCTGTGTGCACTGGGGTACTATCCCGTCTAAAGCATTACGTCATTCAGTAAGCCGTTATATTGAATATAAAGCAAACCCGCTATTTAATATCAGCGAGCGTCCTAACCGCTTAACTTTCCCTGATATTTTGCACCATGCAAGTAACGTCATCTCAAAGCAATCTAATTTACGTAGCAGCTTTTATGAGCGTAATCGCATTCATATGTATCAAGGCGATGCTGAGTTTATTGATAAACACACCATTAAGGTGACTCACTTAGACGGTTCATTTGAAACTATCAGTGCACAAACAATTGTCATTGCGACGGGGTCACGCCCTTACCGTCCACCTGGTGTAGACTTTACCCACCCACGCATTTACGACAGCGATACAATTTTAGGCCTTGAGCATGACCCTCATCGCGTACTAATTTATGGTGCAGGTGTAATTGGTTGTGAGTACGCCTCTATCTTTAAAGGTTTAGGTGCAAAAGTTGATCTAGTGAATACCCGCGACCGCCTGCTTGCCTTTATGGATGCGGAAATCTCAGATGCACTAAGCTATCACTTTTGGAATAGCGGCATTGTTATTCGTCATAACGAAGAGTTTGATAGAGTAGAAACCCGTGATGATTGTGTGGTGATGCACTTAAAATCTGGCAAGCGAGTAAAAGCTGACTGTATTTTATTTGCTAATGGTCGTACTGGTAATACAGATACGTTAAACCTTGAGGCTGTGGGCCTAAAAGCGGATGGTCGTGGCCAGCTTAGAGTAAATGAAACATACCAAACAGAAGTCGATAATATTTATGCTGTAGGTGATGTAATTGGTTACCCAAGCCTTGCAAGTGCAGCATTTGACCAAGGCCGTATAGCTGCCGATGCGATTGCATGTGGTAATTGCGATGAGAAGCTGATCATTGATATTCCAGCGGGTATTTATACAATTCCTGAAATGAGCTCAGTAGGTAAAACAGAGCAAGAGCTAACTGCAGCGAAAATCCCTTATGAGGTAGGCCGTGCTCAATTTAAGCATTTAGCGCGTGCGCAAATAGCTGGCACCGAGGTAGGTAGCTTAAAGATTCTATTCCATGTTGATACCAAAGAAGTATTGGGCGTGCATTGCTTCGGTGAGCGTGCCTCTGAAATCGTTCACATCGGGCAAGCAATTATGGAACAAAAGAACGGCGGCAATAACATTGATTACTTTGTAAATACCACGTTCAACTACCCGACCATGGCCGAAGCCTATCGCGTAGCCGCATTAAATGGTTTAAATCGTTTGTTTAAATAAATAAAAAAGCCCGCTTAATGCGGGCTTTTTTACGATTAGCTGTTGCTTATTTGTGGTATTTACCGCTGAACTCATGAACGGCGTTAATAAATACACCTGCGTTTTCTGGATCAACATCTGGTGTAATACCATGACCTAAATTAAATACATGGCCAGAGCCTGTACCAAAGTCTTCTAGGATAGTGGCAACTTCTTGGCGAATACGCTCAGGCGTGCCATGCAGCATTGCTGGGTCCATGTTGCCTTGCAGCGCGACTTTATCGCCAACACGACGTTTTGCATCACCGATGTTAATAGTCCAGTCTAGACCTACTGCATCACAGCCTGTTGCTGCAATTGCTTCAATCCACTGACCACCATTTTTAGTAAATAACGTCACTGGCACTTTACGACCATCGTGTTCGCGAATTAAGCCATCAACAATCTTGTGCATGTACTGTAATGAAAACTCATTGTAGTCACGTGGGCTTAATACACCGCCCCATGAGTCAAATACCATTAACGATTGCGCGCCCGCTTTAACTTGCGCGTTTAAATAGTCAATGACTGAGTCAGCTAATTTATCAAGTAGTAAGTGCAGTGTTTGTGGCTCAGCAAAAGCCATTTTTTTGATTTTACCGAATGTTTTGCTGCTGCCACCTTCAACCATATAAGTGGCAAGTGTCCAAGGTGAACCAGAGAAACCAATTAGCGGTACTTCACCTTTTAATTCGCGACGAATCGTACTTACCGCATTCATCACATAACCAAGCTCATCAGTTGGATCGATATTTGGGATTTTTTTAACATCTGCTAATGAAGAAATCGGACGTTCAAATTTCGGACCTTCACCTGTTTCAAAGTAAAGACCTAAGCCCATAGCATCAGGAATAGTTAAAATATCACTGAATAGAATAGCAGCATCAAGCGGATAACGACGTAATGGCTGTAACGTTACTTCACAAGCAAGTTCAGCATTTTTACATAAACTCATAAAGTCGCCTGCTTGGGCGCGTGTAGCGCGGTACTCAGGTAAATAACGGCCAGCTTGGCGCATCATCCATACCGGTGTGACATCAACAGGTTGCTTTTGTAGTGCACGTAAATAACGATCGTTTTTTAATTCGCTCATGCGTATAGAATCCTAGAACTGAATGAAATTGTGCAGATTGTACCACCATATTACACGTCTCACTATGGATAGATAATCATGGCTAGATATAGATCATGTTTTTTAGGTTAGCCTAAGCCTATAGTGCGTTTTTTGAGCAAAAATAAAATAATTTTAAAACTTTTCATTAATAAATTTGCAACATACCAAAAAGCTTGGTATAACTTATCCCGCGTTAACAATAACAACAATAAAAATCTTATAACAAGAAGAACAATAATCTTCCCATAACAATAAGAACGCTTGTTTTAACAAGTCATAGAAAAAGAATTAAACCACCTTTATAGGTGGTTTTTTCTTTTTAGAATCAGCAAATTACCCCCTTCTCCCATTAGATAAGTAATGCAAAATTAACACTAGTAGTTTTGATTTATTTCCCATACACTGCTGTTAGAGCATAAAAGCTTTCCTCAGGTGTCGTTGCGTTGCAATTTCATTGTAAAAAATTACGTACTTAGGATGGCTTTTACAATCTGTTGCAATTAGACACTAAGAATTTAGTTGATCTTTGTGTCATATTTCCTTTTTATATATACAAAGGAAAACCTACTCAGCGAGGAGATGAAATATGCTGACGCGTTTGGAAAAAGCTCAACAAAAATGGGGTGGCAGTCACTCTGTAATAGACAAATGGCTAACAGAGCGCCAAGAATTATTGGTGTTATTCTGTCGTATTGCTGGCTTTTCACCGTACGAGAAGAAAGATCACGCCCTACCGGATCAACTGCAAATTCAGAATTTTTGCCAAATTCTAATGGATTATCTTTCTGCTGGTCACTTTGAAATATATGACGACATCGCAAAAGCCTGCAAAGAGAAAGGCCCTGAAAGCCAAAACCTAGCAAATGCTCTTTACCCGCGTATTTCAGAAACAACTGACGTCGCTCTCGACTTTAATGATAAATATGCTGAAGTTGACAAAGATGACTTACTTGATGAGTTCGATAAAGACTTGTCTACATTAGGTGAGGCACTTGAGTTACGCTTTGAATTAGAAGATGAGTTAATCGATAACCTTTATTCGAATCATACAAGCTAATTTGCGATGACAGCAGAGAAGCATTTCTCTGCTGAAAGTACTAGTAATTTGCACCCAACCATAAATACCTTGCGCCATATAAGTCTAAAAACGGCTTGATTGGTGGTAAAACTTCATCCTCCAAAAGAATCAACTATTCTATTTCGTAACAAAAATTTGAAATAATTCTTTCAATGCGATACTCATATTATAAAAACATGAGGTTCGCTATGAACAAACGGTCATTTTTAAAGTCACTTTCAATCCTTGCCGCTGGCGCAAGTCTAACATCCGCTCCCTTAATGGCTGCTCAGAATAGCAGTACCCAAACATTAATTAAGCCAAAAGCTCTTCCTAAAGGCGGCACAATTGGCATATGTAGCCCCTCTGCCGCCACTGCTGCGCACGCTGATATTTTATTAGCACAAGGCGTTATAGAGGCGCTGGGTTATAAAGCTAAGCTTGCACCAAACATTTTGGCAAGACGAGGGCATTTAGCAGGCACTGATGCGATGCGAGCCGGTGATTTAAACAGTTTATTTAGTGATAACGATGTTGATGCTATTTTGTGTTTACGCGGCGGTTCAGGCGCTGCCCGTATTTTACCTTTACTCGACTACGCAATGATCCGTAACAATCCTAAGCCATTGATGGGCTATTCGGATATTACAGCATTGCATAACGCGTTACTCTCAAAAGCAGGGCTGATCAGCTTTCATGGTCCCAATGCATCGAGTGATTGGAATCCGTTTCATGTAGCGCAATTTAAAGACATGTTCGAAGCGCGTAAACTAATGCATTTTCAAAATTTGCCGAAAGCCGATGATGAGCTCGTTAACACACAATACCTGACCCAAACAATTACTTCAGGAAAGGCTACAGGACAGTTAATTGGAGGTAATTTAACGGTACTGACCGCACTTGCGGGATCAAGCTATTTACCCGATTTTGACGGCGCAATTTTATTTTTAGAAGATATCGACGAAGCGCCCTATCGAATTGACAGAATGATGAGCACACTAAAACTTATGGGCGCACTTGATAAGATTGCAGGCTTTGTATTTGGCGATTGTAATGACTGTAGGCCAGGTCGTGGTTATGGTTCATTAACCCTAGATGATATTTTTGCAGACTATATTAAACCGCTGCGGATTCCTGCTTATCGTGGAGCTATGATTGGCCATATTAAGCGCCAATTTATCTTGCCTGTTGGCACTTTGGTTGAGCTTGATGCAGATGGTGGCACATTAAAAATGACAGAAGCGGCATTTAGTTAATACCAATTCGCGCATAAAAAAAGGGCCATTCGGCCCTTTTTTATTGAGTTAAATATTACTCAGCTGGTACTGCTTTTTCATCGCTTTGGATTTCAAGTAATTCTACTTCGAAAACAAGCGTTGAGTTAGCTGGGATCTTACCAAGATCACGCTCACCGTATGCAAGTTCAGATGGAATAGTGAACTTGTACTTAGAGCCAACTGGCATTAATTGTAAACCTTCAGTCCAACCTGGGATCACACGGTTAAGTGGGAACGTAGTTGGTTCATTACGTGAGTAAGAGCTATCGAACTCAGTGCCGTCTAGTAAAGTACCTTTGTAGTGTACTTTAACAACGTCAGTTGCTACTGGCTTTTCACCTTCACCTTGTGTGATCACTTCGTACTGTAGGCCAGACTCAGTTACTGTAACGCCTTCTTTCTTCGCGTTTTCAGCTAAGAATTTTTCGCCTTCAGCTTTGCTCTTTTCAGCTTCTACTTTCGCTTTTTCTTGTTGTTTAGTGCGAATGCTTTGATCAAGCGCAGTTAACACTTCACGAATTTTTTCATCATCAAGCTTAGCATTACCAGCAAGTGCGTCTTCGAAGCCGCGCTTAAGTAGCGCTTCATCAAGCTCAACACCTAATTCTTTCTTTTCTGCTAGGTCTTGGTTTAAGAAGTTACCAACAGATGCACCAATACCGTATGCTTGTTGTTGTGCTTCAGTCTCTAGTTTAACCTCAGCTTGCTGCTCTTTTTTTGCTTCCTGATTACAAGCTGTAAGCGCTAAAACTGACGCTGCAATCAATGACAATTTAATCGTCTTTCTCATTTTATATCTCCGACACACTTTGCAGTTGTCAATTATTGTATTATTACTAGTTAAAGAGTTACGACCTACGTGGTAGGCTGCTTGTCTAATAACTAAACGTCATGCAAATGCATAAGCTAGTGATTAGACTAACAACCTAGGCCTTCCATGAGACCTAGTCTAACCTCTCAATCACTAAGAGTTAAGGGGAAATACCCGTAATATGTCGATATTTCGTACTTTTTTGTATCTACTGAGCCTTGGCTTGGTTGTTGCTTGCTCAGAACAACATGAGCAATCTACAGCACGCTACGAGCATGCTGCACAAGGAGCATTTGCCTCTGCACTTTCGCACGATGGTAAATACAGCTTAATCTCATCAATACACCATGGGGTCGCGCTGTGGGATAATCAACAGCACGTATTAAAATACCAATGGTTCCAACAGCAAAACCAAGATAGCCTTGTTCATACCGTGGCAATTTCCTATGACAACAGCCATGCTGTTACCGCAGAAAAATCAACCTTTGCTGTATGGGACATCGCCACAGGTGAAAACTCAGGTTATTACAAAATACACGCCTCAACAATCAGAGATATCGCAATTAGTAATCAAGGCCAGAGTGTTTTATATGGTCGCGCCGATGGTGTTGTTGTATACCTGAACTTAGAGACCGGACGTCGAATAGAGTTCCTTGGTCACCAAGAAAAAGTAAATGTTGTTGATTTATCCCCTAACGGCCATTTCGCCATTAGTGGTTCTAATGACTATGTGGCCTACTTTTGGGATACCCGTACAGGGCAAGTCATTCACCGCTTTAATCACCCGACTCGCGTCACGCAAGTTGCCCTTGACCCACAAGGTCGTTATGCATTTACAGCAGACAGTATGAAGCAAGCAAATGTATGGCAACTGACTACAGGTGATCTTGTTAGCAAACTGCAGTATATTGCGCGTCAGAAAATTTTTACCGCCGCTCGCTTTAATGAAGAAGGCAGTTTAATTGCAACTGGGTCACCAAATAGACTCGTCGAATTATGGCAGCTAAACTCAGGTAAAAAGTTACAAACGTGGCAGGTCATTCCTCGTGAAGGAAGTCGCCCAAAATCGGCCGTGGTGTTAGATGTTGCGTTTACTGATAACAGCCAAGCGTTATTAACCGAAAGCTCCAGCGGATTTGCTGAAAGTTTTAATTTAAGAGAATCGAATGAACACAATTGAAAATCGTCTAATGGAACTTGAAGCGAAAGTCGCTTTTCAAGATGAAACAATTGAAATATTGAATGATGAGCTTAAAGCACACCAACAGCAGCTGGCAAAAATGAAACGCCAGACTGAGTTGCTGGCAGAAAAAATCAAAGAAGCACAACAGCCTTCATTAATGTCGCAGATGCAAGAGCCGCCTCCGCCACACTATTAATGTGAGGGTCACAAGCCGGGTGTTATTCGCCCGGCTTAAATACACCAATTACTTGCTCAAACTGGCGGGTTGACGCTTGCACCGCTTTCTCTGGTTGCGTCATTTTATGGCCACACTGTACGCATTCTACTTTTTCAACATCGTGCTCTTTGTATAGCATCATAGTATCCATAGCTTTACACTCAGGGCATGATGCACCGGCGATAAAGCGTTTCTTTTGTCTCATAAATGATCTCCCGTGGCATGTAGGCGGCTATTTTAGCCTAATAATTCTCTGTTTGATACGATTGCGAAGCCTAATGTGATCCGTGTTATGATAAGCAAAATTTAATCTATGCAGTGCAAGTAAACTTTCATGATCCAAATTTCAGACATCGAGCTACTACGAGGTGGCAACGCCTTATTAAAAGGTGCCTCTGCAACCTTATTCCCAGAACATAAGGTTGGCCTTGTGGGCGCTAATGGTTGTGGTAAATCAACCTTGTTCGCGCTATTAAAGTCTGAGTTACAGCTTGATGCTGGTGAATGCCAAATTCCAAAAGATTGGTCAATAGCCTCTGTTAAACAAGAAACACCAGCCCTTGAAATAAGCGCCATAGATTACGTATTACAGGGTCACCCTGAGTACTACACATTAAGAATCGCACTCCGTGAAGCCGAGCAAAATAACGATGGTGATGCGCAAGCAAAAGCACATATTGGTCTAGAACATATTCAAGGCTACAGCATTGAAGCAAAAGCGGGTGAACTATTACACGGTTTAGGTTTTAGTAATGAGCAAATAGACAACCCGGTGAGTGCCTTTTCAGGTGGTTGGCGTATGCGTTTAAACTTAGCACAAGCACTTATTCGTGATGCTGATTTATTGCTGCTGGATGAGCCAACCAACCACTTAGATCTCGATGCTGTTTATTGGCTAGAACGATTCTTACGTGCCTACACAGGCACCCTAGTACTGATTTCTCATGACCGCGAATTCTTAGATGCCGTCGTTGACCAAATTTGGCATATAGACGCACAAAAAATAAATGTTTATAAAGGCAATTACTCGCAATTCGAACGCCAAAAAGCAGAGCGTTTATTACAACAGCAAGCCATGTTCGAAAAGCAGCAAGAACAAATTGCTCATCTAGAAAAGTTTATTACGCGTTTTAAAGCAAAAGCCAGTAAGGCTAAGCAGGCACAAAGCCGAGTAAAAGCCTTAGAACGCATGGAAAAGTTGGCCCCCGCCCATGCTGATTCACCCTTTGATTTTGAGTTTGCTGAGCCTACAGCCCTGCCAAATCCATTAATGACGCTCGACCAAGCTAAAGCTGGCTACGGCGATACCACTATTTTGCATAGCATTAAGCTAAACCTAGTTCCGGGTAGCCGTATTGCGCTGCTTGGCCGAAATGGTGCAGGTAAATCGACATTAATCAAATTATTAGCTGGCGAATTACAACCACAAGCTGGAGAAGTATTTCAGCATCAGGGCTTAAACATTGGTTACTTTGCGCAGCATCAGCTGGAGTCACTCGATCTAAAAGCTAGCGCAGTAACACATTTACAACGCTTAAATCCGCAGGCAACAGAGCAGTCATTACGCGACTTTTTAGGTGGTTTTGCATTCTTTGGCGATAAAGCGCTTGAGCCAGTTGCACCGTTTTCTGGCGGTGAAAAGGCCCGCTTAGTGTTAGCCATGTTAGTGTATCAAAAGCCAAATCTACTGTTACTCGATGAGCCAACTAACCACCTAGATTTAGAAATGCGCCATGCCCTAGTAATGGCGCTACAAGGTTTTGAAGGTGCAATGGTTACTGTATCGCATGACCGTCATATGTTAAAAAATACCGCTGATGAGTATTATCTCGTTGATAACGGCGAAGTAACGCAATTTGGTTATGACCTTGATGCCTATTACCAGTGGCTACTCAACGCCAACAAAGAAGCAGCTAAAAGCAACGAAGACAACGCCCCTAAAGCCCATTCAAGCGTTAACCGCAAAGAGCAAAAACGCTTAGAAGCCGAATTCAGAAAATCAGTGCAGCCGTTGAAAAAGCAAATCGACAAGCTTGAAAAGCAACTTGATAAGTACTCAACAGAGCTTGGGGAAATCGAAAGCGCGCTTGCCGATAATGAATTATACAGTGATGAGAATAAAGCCAAGCTAACCGAGCTACTCGCTAAGCAAGCAAACTTAACTCCAAAGCTTAATGACGTTGAAGAAGAGCTGCTCATGGCACTTGAAGAGCTTGAAGAAAAAGAGCAGGCCTTTGCCGATGAAACCGCTTAATAGCGAGGAATTTTGGCAGTTTGCATGCCATCTTTATAGCGAAGATGGCATGCAAGCAAAGCTATTAGGCTATCAAAACCAGCAAGGTAAAAATGTTAACCTTTGCCTGCTGCTTTATTATCTTGATTCTTTAGAGATGGCTGTAACACTCTCTCAACTGAGTGAACTTGAGTCGTGCATTGCCGAGTTTGATCAACAGGCTTTAAAGCCCCTACGAGCCACACGCGCCTACCTTAAAACCATTCAAACTGAGATTTCAGACTACCCCACCATTCGAAAAGAGCTACTCAGCGCAGAATTAAAACTCGAAAAACAACAACAACAATTACTAATAGACACAGCGAATACCATGATATTCACTCAGCGCACAAATACTAAAAATATAAGGCTTTATGTTGGTAACGAGTTAGCGGGGTAAAGTTTAAAGAGTCGAGGTCATACCTAATTGTAAGGACGGTTCTAATTCGGCACTTCTGTTTATGTTGGGTTTCGCTGCGCTCAAACCAACCTACCTTAATAAACTTGATCCAAATCAACTATTAAATCGCCTTATTTCACATCAGGAAAAATGCTTGATCTGGATCATGTCAGGGTATGCAAAGCCAGCCTATGATTAACCCATAGACATTAGGAGGCACAACCATGAACGTATTCTTTAGAGATTTTTTTAGCGACCCAGTTTTATTTATGTCATTCGGCATATTGGCAGTTGTTATCGTTTTATGCCTTTTCTATGTTGGTTACTTTATTAAAAAAGTTCACGACGCAGAAGTTCCTAAGTAAGAATTAAGCACGACGCACAAAGCCCCTATCCAATTTATTGTTTAGGGGCTTTTTATTTTCAGCAGATAAGCAAAATCTGCTAAAGTGTTCTAAAAATGCAAAAACTTGCTACAATAGCGGCCTGTCTTGTCTTTAAAGTGTTAGCTATGTTACCTGAGTTTAAGCCTGCGTGGTGGATGCGCAATCGCCATTTACAAACCATAATGCCGCGCTTCTTTCGCCCTTTTCATAATACTCGCTACGACTTATCAACAATTAACACGCCTGATGGTGACTTTTTAGAACTGGCATGGGCAACGCCTCACAACGAACAGGCTCCTTTAGCCATTGTATTGCATGGCCTTGAGGGCAATATTAATAGTTTTTATGCCAAAGGCATGATGAAAAAACTCAAGCAGCAAGGCTTTGCTGTGGTGTTAATGCATTTTCGAAACTGCTCACGGGAAGCAAACCGTTTAGCTCGCGCTTATCATAGTGGTGAGACCGAAGATTTACGCTTTTTTATCAACTATCTGAAAAGTAAATTTCCTAAGCGTCCTTTATTTGCTGTCGGCTTTTCACTAGGCGGTAATGTACTGGCAAAGTATTTAGGTGAGCAAGGTAGTAAATCAAATTTAAATGGCGCTGCGGTTGTGTCTGCACCATTTGATTTGTCATCCTCTTGCCAAGTGATCCGCAAAAGCTTAGGTAAAATTTATCAAAAGTATTTGCTCGATCGTATGAAAAAATCAATGCATAGAAAGCTGCCACAAATCGAACAGCAAATTAGCCTAACACCAGAAAAGCTGATGGCAATTGATGATTTATGGCAATTCGACAACATGCTGACTGCACCTCTGCATGGCTTTGCCGATGCTGAAGATTATTATCAGCAAGCAAGTGCCAAACCGTTTTTAAAAGCGATTGCAACGCCTACACTTATTGTACACGCCAAAGATGACCCAATGCTGTCAATTAAAGCTGTACCAAATAGCACTGATGTAAGCGAATATGTTACGCTGCGTATCTCCGAAAAAGGTGGCCATGTTGGTTTTATTAGTGGCAATAACCCGTTTAAACCTATTTACTGGCTTGAGCGTGTTGTACCTGACTATTTTCAACAGTTAGTAACAAAAGAGCAGTTATGATCATTCCACACGAACGCCTCGATAAAGAAACCCTTTACAATTTAATAGAAAGCTATGTATTGCGTGAAGGCACTGATTACGGTGAACAAGAGTTCAGCATTGAAAGTAAGGTAGCCCAAGTTCAGCGGCAATTAAAATCGGGAGAAGCCATGGTGTTCTTTTCCGAGTTACATGAATCTGTGACAATTATTTCAAAAGCAGAGTTCATCGCCCTACAAGCTGATCCCGAGTACCAAGCGTCATTCAACGACTAAACTTGTAACTTTTATCGCAACCCTTCACAATGGCTTTTTAACTTAAAGAGCCATTAAAATGAAAAAACTAAGCTCCTTATTTGCCGCTGTTTCGCTTGCCTTAATTGGGCAAGCCCATGCCGAGGAAGTAACAGCCTCAGCAAAAGCTATCAAGCTAACTAAAGAAACTATTCTAATTGATACCCATATCGACGTTCCGTACCGCATTCATGATAAATGGGCAGATGTTACTAAAGCGACTAGCGATGGCGATTTTGATTACCCTCGAGCCGTAAAAGGTGGCTTAAATGCGCCTTTTATGTCGATTTATATTCCTGCAAATCTTGAATTTGAAGGCAAAGGTAAGAGCTACCAGCTTGCAAATCAGTTAATCGACAGTATGGAAGCCGTTGTACAGCGTGCACCAGAAAAGTTTGCAATTGCCGACTCAACAGACGATGTAAAAGCACAATTTCAGCAAGGCAAAATGTCTATTGCAATGGGTATGGAAAACGGCTCACCGATTGAAGGCGAGATTAAAAACCTTAAGCATTTTTATGACCGTGGCATTCGTTACATCACGCTAGCTCATTCTCAAAGCAACCATATTTCGGACTCTTCATATGACCTTCGCCGTAAATGGAAAGGCCTTAGTCCATTTGGTAAAGAGCTAGTTAAAGAAATGAACAATATTGGCATGCTTGTCGACGTTTCGCATATTTCTGATGACGCGTTTTATCAAGTAATGGAAATCTCAAAAGTACCTGTGATTGCTTCGCACTCATCATTGCGTAAATATACACCGGGCTTTGAGCGTAATATGAATGACGACATGTTATTAGCCCTAAAAAAGAATGGCGGCGTTATTCAAATAAACTTTGGCTCAAGCTTTGTTACATCGCAAGCCGGCTCTTGGTATAACCAGCTCAAAGCAGCGAAAGCAGATAAGAAAAAAGAAGGCACTAAGCTAAGCAAAGATTTTGATGCAGCTTATCGCGCAAAAAATCCATTTCCATTTGCAAGCCTAGAACAAGTACTTGATCACATTGACCATGTAGTTGAACTAATTGGCATTGATTATGTTGGTATTGGTTCTGACTACGATGGCGTCGGGGATTCATTACCTGTAGGCTTAAAAGACGTATCGAGCTACCCGAACCTAGTACAAGGGCTTATGGATCGCGGTTACAGTGATGCAGATATTAAAAAGATTTTAAGTGGCAATATGCTTCGTGTTTGGAAGCAAGCTGAGCAATACGCAGCGAATCACTAATTCTTACCGCCAATAAGCGCTTATTTTTATGTGCTTATTGGCGACTACAACTTCTACTTCATAGCTATTGGTATTTTTATTGGAAAAGGTTAAATTACCTTTTTTAGGAAGGATTTAACTATGCTATTTAGTAAAGGAAACATATCACTTTGCTTAGCTGGAGCAGCTCTTGTAATCTCCTGCTACGGCACCTTTTTTCAAACCAAGCAGCCACTAATAAATCAGTTAGCGACCGACTCAGAGCAACAATACAACTTAGCCAGCAGTGATTTTGATGCTGTTGAGCATGATGATGAGCAAACCTTAGCAAAGTTGAATCAAAGTATTATTTCACTAAAAAAACAAGTTGCCGCGCTCAGGCAAGGTAGCGCATCGCACCAAACTATCACCCCAGATCTAAAAGAATCAGTACTCGCAATCATCGCAGAGAAAGAGCAACAAGCGCTTGAAAAAGCCGAGCAGAATAACCCGATTTATGGTTTTTATAATAGCCTACCTGATGACTACGAATTGAGATTAAAATCGGAACCCGATTATGCTGACAGTCTAAACAAACAACTACGTGAGCAAATTATTGATCCATACCAGTCAGACAAAGACCGCCTCAAAGCCATGGCTCAATTACAAATGAATATGTTTATGCTTGGTAAGCAAACGCTGCCAGAATATGACTACGATATTGCTAATAGCATGCTAAATATCGCGGCCAATAGCCAAGATAATAAACTGCGTGTTCAAGCGATTGAGTTAGTCTCACAATCTCCTATTTTAGACTCAAGATTAACTCAACAATATACACAAATACTCGAACGCGATGACAATGAATATATACGCCGCTTAGCAGCACAAGGGATACTATCGCAATATTTCATAGCAAGAAATGAGCAAGCTGATAATAGCCAACAACTGGCGCAGCAAATTTTAACTATTTATAGGCACCCTATAAACGAGAGTGTAAAAAGCATTATTGATGAAATGATTGGTGACCCGAATATGCTCGATGAGTTAAAGAAATCAGCAGGCGAATAAAGGCGGCAGCTTAACCTTTCGCTCTATACAGCTTAAAGCTTCCAGCTTTTTCACCCATAAAAAAACCCGAGACTAAGCTCGGGTTTTTCTCAATGCTTAATGCATCACTATAGTTGATTACTCAACGATAGATGCAACAACACCAGCACCAACTGTACGGCCACCTTCACGGATAGCGAAGCGTAAACCTTCGTCCATCGCGATTGGGCAGATTAACTCTACAGTCATCTTGATGTTGTCACCAGGCATTACCATTTCTACGCCTTCTGGTAACTGTACGTCACCTGTTACGTCAGTTGTACGGAAGTAGAACTGTGGACGGTAACCTTTGAAGAAAGGAGTGTGACGACCACCTTCATCTTTAGAAAGTACGTATACTTCTGAAGTGAATTTAGTGTGTGGCTTGATTGAACCAGGCTTACAAAGTACTTGACCACGCTCAACGTCTTCACGCTTAGTACCACGTAGTAGTGCACCGATGTTCTCACCCGCACGACCTTCGTCTAGAAGCTTACGGAACATCTCAACACCTGTACAAGTTGTCTTCGTAGTTTCTTTGATACCTACGATTTCAACTTCGTCATTCACGTTGATGATACCAGCTTCAACACGGCCTGTTACTACTGTACCACGACCTTGGATTGAGAATACGTCTTCGATAGGCATGATGAATGGCTTATCGATGTCACGCTCTGGCTCTGGGATGTATGAATCTAGCGCGTCTGCTAGTTCAACGATCTTGTCTTCCCACTCTTTCTCGCCTTCTAACGCTTTAAGCGCAGAACCTTGGATTAGTGGTAAGTCATCACCTGGGAAGTCGTACTCAGAAAGAAGTTCACGAACTTCCATCTCAACTAGC
>NZ_JBMMUE010000013.1:0-141147 GCF_049257215.1 Pseudoalteromonas thalassia | reverse complement strand
GCTTGGTGACAATAGCGTTTTGGACCCACCTGACCCCATGCCGAACTCAGTAGTGAAACGAAACAGCGCCGATGATAGTGTGGCATTTGCCATGTGAAAGTAGGACATCGCCAGGCTCCAAATCAAAGAAAGCCCGATTCGAAAGAGTCGGGCTTTTTTGCGTCTGGGAGTTGTCAGCTTTCAGCCGTCAGACTTCAGCTGAAATACAGAGATATCAGACGTCAGATATTAGATGTCAGAGTTAGCGAGTTGCTAGTTAGCAAGGGTAAAGTTGAACTGTAGGGTTGTTAAGTACAGAGTCACCCTAAGCAACAAACCCCGTAGGAGGCACTTCAGTGCCGAATCTAGACCATAACAATAATGTTCATGGCTAAAACCATTCCTACAAGTAGACTTTGCCTAGAACCTAGAACCTAGAACCTAGAACCTAGAACCTAGAGCCTAGAGCCTAGAGCCTAGAGTCAGAGGAAGACGCAGCACAAAACAACCCCGCCGTGCGGCTGAACGCTGACGGCTGAAAGCTGATAGCTCGGTGTCACTCACACTGCTGTATTTCTCTCACATCGCCGCGGCCATCGCTTAGGTAGCATTGTTCTAGCAACGAGCAGTAGCAGATCTCGGTTTTGATATTAAAGCGTTGGTCATTTACCTTGTCCCACTGAGTTGCATTGAAGCCTGTTTTCTTAAAACCAAAAAGATTAAGTTCAGCGCCTGAGGCTAATAATCGGTTATTACTAACGCCGGTATACAACCAACCAAATTTTTCAAAGAAATTGATCTCTGGTGACTCATTTTGCAACTTATTTAATTGCTCTTGGTAAGCATAGATATCAAAGCAGCAGTCCTTTATTACTTCAAATATCTCTGTATACGACTTTTCATCGTGGAAGAATTTAACGTATTTAATAATGGCTGGGCCTGATCCTGAGTTTTTAATGTTGATAGTGATTTCTTCATAATTTTTTTCTTCATTGAAATTCCCCGTCATCACTTCGAGCCATGGCCAGGTTGCGGCTTTTACTTGTCGTTCTGCGGCGCTGGCTTGTAAGTATGTGGCATAAAAGGAGGCTGCTGAAATTATAATGGCACATAGTGCGAGAAATAGGTTTAGCCGCTCGTTGGTAAACCATGCCTTGCGCTGGTTGCTGGCTGGTTGAGTGTTTTGCTGGGTGGTCTTTGTTTGCTCTTCAACGTTAGTGTCTTGTTCTGATTTAACGGTTGAACAGCTTGCGTCCTGTTGCTGATTATCCATAATTTTTAATAGTTGTTTTTATAGACTAGACTAATAAAGATACAACTTTAATTGGATAGATAAAAGAGGCAGGGAGTAAAACTCCCTGATTTGGGATTAACTATTTGAGATAAATACGGTGAGCTTTTCACCCACTCTTAAGCTATCTCTTGAAAGATTATTCCATTGTTTGAGTTTAGTAATACTGACTTTGTATTGCTTTGCTATCTTCCAAAGGCTATCGCCAGATTTCACCTTATACTCGATTTGTTGATCAGCTAATTGCGGCAATATCAGTTTTTGACCAATACGAATGGTGTTTGTTTTTAGGTTATTGAAGGTTTTTAGTTGGCTAACTGTTATTTTATAGTTCTTTGCAATCACACTTAAGCTATCACCGCGTTTAACTGTGTAATGTTGCCACTGGCTATAATCATTGCTCTTTTGATTAGCTAATAGAGCTTGATAACTTGCTTGCTGATCTTTGGGAACTACAATATGTGGCGCATCAATCACCGCTGGGTATCGGATAACACCATGGTTTAGCTCTTCAAGCTCTTGCCATTTCGCTTTATCTGCCAAGATCACAGCACCTGTCACTGGTAAGGTCGCAATAGCCTGCTCATTCTTAATTGCAGGGAATATCATTTTTTGGTGCTTTAATAATTGTGCTGCGGCCAGTAACTTAGGTACGTATTGTTTGGTTTGTGATGGTAGCTTTAAGCTAAAGAAGTCCGTCGACTTACCTTGTTTTTTATTACGATCAATTGCCTGTAATACTCGCCCTTCACCAATATTGTAGGCAGCAATAGCGTGATACCAATCACCATCAAAGCGTTTATAAAGGTATTCCATAAAATCCAAAGCTGCGCGGGTGCTGTCGATCACATCTTGGCGACCATCATACCAAGGGGTAATTTTTACTTTAAAGTATTTGGCGATTGAGGGGGTGAGTTGCCATAAACCCGATGCATGTTTGTGCGAATAGGCACTGGCATCAAAATCGCTCTCTATAAGCGGCATTAGAGCGAGTTCTATTGGTAAGTCACGGGTTTCTACTTCTGTGACGATATGATACAAATACGGCGCTGCACGGCGGCTTATTTCTTCCATATAATTTGGGTGAGTAAGGTACCAAGCAATGCGCTTTTGCACATCTGGATGACTTGAATCGCTAAACTGCAGTTGAATGCGAATACGCTGCCATACGTCATCAAGTTCACTTGGTTTTAGCGGTGTCACCGCGTCTACTTGTTTTGTTTTAGCTTCTGCAACCACAGTGCCTGGATTTGCCTTAATTATTGGCTTCTTTTCAGGGAGAGACTCAGGGGCAGTCTGACAGCCTGTTACAATAAGAGAAACAACAACAAGGCCTAAAAATCGATTTAAAAACACGTATTAAAATACTCCGTTAACTTAGGTGCGGGTAAACTAAAGCGCCTAAGCTTAACATAGGGTGAGCTAAAAATGACCATTAGATTAACAGCTCGCTAACTTACTCACCCAATTGAAATTAAAACGAAATACTAACTTGTAACCCAGCGTAACCATGGTTTTGTGCTTCCCAATAACGGCTGTCTATTTCTCGGGCTCTGGCATAGATCTCTATTCTGAATGGCTTTGAGTCTACGCCCATACCCACACCAACATAGCCATCTATATTATTGTGGTCGTCATCATAGCGGTCGCTATAATCATGATCTTTTCGGTCGTCGTAGAAAGCAAGCTCAATTAAATCTAAGCCCACTTCGCCATAGACAAAAAAGTCGCTGAAATAACCAAATTTGATGCCGCTATCTAAGGTGAGAAATGTCTCCCGATCACCTTTTTTAGTAAATACTTCTGCAGAGCCTAGTGCCGTTGTAAATGCTGCGCCAAAATTACTGTAGTTATTTTTAGCCATAAATTCGATGCCGGCTGAGGTGATTGAATCAGTACTATTATGCTCTGATTTAACAAACAGGTTCATATCTGGGCTGTCATAAATACCAGCAAAGCTTTTTGTAGGAATAAAGGTTAGTGATGAAAACAGTGCTAAGGCGAGATACTTCATATTGGTTAGTCCATTAAACTATAATGGGTACATGATACCAAACGGCGCCTTAGCAAATTGTAAGTAATTGTTCTAACTGTGTAAGCTAACCGAACACGCAGCGAAAGCAGGCTCCTTGTTGACGTTTGATATATACCAGATCGCCGCCATGATTGAGCATGATCTGGCGCGATAAACTTAAGCCTATTCCTGAGCCTTGTTGCTTGGTAGTAAAAAATGGCACAAAAATCATCTCAATTACATGGTCGCTGATACCTGTACCATTGTCGCTGACCTCTAAATACAGTTGCTGATTAGCATTTTGTGCAATGCTTACTTCAATGCAGTTTGCTGACTCTGGATTATTTAACTGCTTTAGTGCATCAAGGGCATTTGTAAGCAGGTTTATTATTACTTGTTCAACTTGGCCCCTATCTATCATCACTAGCTGTTGGCTTTGCACCGATAAATTCAACGTAATATTAAGTTGCTTAGCTTGCTGTGAGTGCAGAGCGACAACTTGCTTAGCAAGATCTGCCAGAACATGTGGCTGTAAGTGTGGAGCGGGTAAGCTACTAACCTTTTTAAATTGTGCTATAAACTCTCCTAAATGCTCGGTTCGCGATGCGAGTGTTGATAAGGCGAGTTGCAAGTCTTGTTTATCTTCCTGATCATCAAAACTAAGCTCATTTGGCAGCAGCGCCGTACAAGTTTGTGCTAAAGAAGAGAGTGGCGTAATCGAATTAGCAATTTCATGGGTTAGTACTTTGGTTAGGCGTTTGTAAGCTTGTTGCTCTTTTAATTGCAGTTGATCATGAATAGATTGCAAACTGATCACTTTACGAACTTTACCTTGAATTTCGGCAATACTGATTTGCACAGATAGCGTATCGTGTTGCTCGCCATTTTGCCATGGCACAGTGTTACGGCTATTTTGTTTAGCGTCTTGAACTAGGTTGGCTATTACACCTAAATCATCGATGTGCTTTACAGCCTGCCCAAGCAAACGACTAACCGCCGGATTGCTTTCAATAATATTGCCTTGTTCATCACATACTAATACCGCTAGATCGATATGAATTAATAGCGCTTGTAAGAACTGGGCTTGTTGCTCTGCATTAAAACGCGCAGCCTGAATTTGTTGTTTAACCTGCTCAAATTGCTGCTGCATAGGGTGTTGGTCGCCAAAGCCTAATGTGCTGTCTCCATTCGCTAAAGCGCGAAACACCATATCTGCACGCCTTGTTTGGCGTTTAAATAAATTAAAAATTTGCGCGGCACATACCAAATTTAAAATAACTAAAAGTGCCGAAATTGCAGAAAACCCGCTTTGCTCTACTTGCCAAAACAAAGCAATTGATAAACTAATTAGCGCAGCTAATAGGCCGGCTAAGCTAATAAAATTTCGCATCGATTAAAGTCCGTATTTTTCTAAACGACGATACATGGCTCCGCGTGTTAGGCCGAGCGCTTTTGCTGCATGACTCACGTTCCCTTGAAAATGCTTTAATGCTGCTCGAACGGTTCTTTGCTCGATGATTTCGAGATCAAAAGTGTCGTAGTCAGTGGCGTTTGAAGAGAGCTCATTTGTACTAATAGCAGCATTTGGTGAGCTTATCACTGAGCTTATATCGAGCTCTGAGCCTTCTGAGAGGATGACTGCTCGCTCAATTGCATGCGCAAGTTCACGGACATTGCCTGGCCAATGATACTGGCTTAAACGTGTCATATCAGATGCTGCAATCGAGAGCTCACGTTTGTATTTATGTGCAAAGTGCTGCAAGTAGTAGTTACACAGTAATGGAATATCTTCACTGCGCTCACGCAGAGCTGGCAAACGGATCTCTACGGTATTAACACGGTACAGTAAGTCTTGCCTAAATTTGCCTTCAGTAACTGCTTGTTCGAGGTTTTCATTCGTTGCACAGATCAAACGAATATCAATATCGATGACTTTTGAACCACCAACCGGTGTTATTTGCCTGTTTTGTAGTGCTGCGAGCAGTTTAACTTGTTGGTTAAGCGGTAAATTACCTAGCTCGTCTAAAAATAAACTGCCACCATGGGCAAGCTCAAATCGGCCAATGCGATCTTCTTTCGCGCCAGTAAACGCCCCTTTTTTATGGCCAAATAGTTCGCTTTCAAACAGGCTTTCGGCCAGTGAGCCCATGTCTAGGCTTATGAAGGGTTGGCTTTGGCGCTGGCTTGCATTGTGGATTGCATGGGCAGTGAGCTCTTTACCTGTGCCACTTTCGCCACTGATCAATATGTTGGCATCGGTGTTGGCTGCTTTGTCGATAACCGAAAAAACCTGCTGCATGGCATCACTTTGGCCTAAAAACTCAAATGGTTGGTTGCCGATTGATTGCTGCAAGGCTTGTTTTTGTTTTGTGAGTTTACCAACTTGCTGTTTGTCTTTAGCGTGTGAAAATGCCGCCGCTACAGCTCCGAGTAATTGCTCATTTTGCCAAGGCTTGGCAATAAAATCAGAGGCACCGGCCTTAATTGCTTCTACAGCTAGCTGAATATCGCTGTAGGCCGTCATAAGCAGTACCGCAATGTTAGCGTCTTGGCTCATGATTTTTTTTAGCCAGTAGAATCCTTCTTTGCCACTAATTGAATCTTGCGTGAAATTCATATCGAGTAACACAACATCTATAGCCTGATCCGCCTCATGTTGTGCGTTAATGATCCCTTCGATATCAAAGGGGTTATCTGTGGTTTTTACAACCTGATAATGCTGCTTTAAAAGTAATCGTGCGGCGATAAGTACGTCGGGGTTATCATCGACGATAAGAATTGATCCTGCTTGTTTCATAGCTATTTATTATTATTCCTTTATGGGAACACCAAGACTAATTGAAAATAGTAACAGTGTCCATTTATGGACGATATATGGATTTTGAAGTGTTCTATAAGCGGACACTTGATTATATGCACTCTTATTGGTTTTAATGTAAGTTACTGTAATTTAATAAAAATAAAAGTTGGCACAAGAGTTGTTTTATCTATAGGTAATTAGCACCTAGATAACTTAAAGGCGTCAACATGGATAAGAAAATTACACGCTCAAATAACAAAGTATTTTTTAAGAAATCACTCATTGCAGCGGCATGTTTAGCTGTTGCGGCAGCAGCTTATGGTTTCACGCAAACTGAGCAAACAGGTCGTAGTCAGCAAGTAAGCGCTACAAGCTTAACGATTAGCACAGTACAACAAGGTGAATTTGTTGATGCTTTAAGTCTTCGTGGTCAGGTTATGCCTCGCACTACTATTTACCTCGACACCATTGCCGGAGGCCAAGTTGAAGAGCGACTTGTTGAGCAAGGTGAGTTTGTTAAAAAAGGCCAACCACTTGTGCGTTTAAGCAATACCAACTTGCAGCTTGATGTAATGAGCCGTGAAGCACAGGTGACTGAGCAGCTTAACTTTTTACGCAACACGCAAATGAATATGGAAACCAGCCGTTTAAACTTACGCCGTGATTTGCTTGAAATCGATCTTAAAATCACACATTTATCGCGTCGCTTAAAACAAACTCAGCCGCTAGTGAAAACGGGTGTGTTAGCACAAGAACAATTATCTGAAATTCAAGAAGACTTAGCGTATTACAAAGCGCGTAAAGAACTAACCCTTGAGCGTCAAAAGCAAGAAAACAGCATTCGTGAAGTTCAGGTCGCTCAGTTAAAAGACAGTGCCGACATGCTAGAGAAAAACCTACAGTTTGCTCGTAAGAACCTTGAAAACTTACTCGTAACAGCACCTGCCGATGGTTATTTAAGTGAGCTTGATGTTGAAATTGGTGAATCAAAAGGCCGTGGTGCTCGCCTAGGGCAGATTGATATTCCTAATGAATACAAGCTAGTTGTGCGACTAGATGAGTTTTACCTAAGCCAAGTTCAAACAGGTATGCAAGTGCTTATTGAACATGAACAAGGCGAAATTGCGGCGACGGTTAGCAAAATTGATAGTCGTGTTCAGCAATCACAGTTTCAGGTTGAAGTCGATTTACCCAATGGCACGAGCAATATAAAACGTGGGCAAAGCCTTGATGTACAGCTGATGCTAGGTGATAGCAAAGGCACTGCTTTATTACTTGAGCGCGGCGCATTTTTTACCAGCTCAGGGGGTAACTGGGTTTATGTCATGGAAGAAGGTGGCAATCGTGCAGTACGAAAAGACATTCGTCTTGGCAAAAAGAATCAAAACTATTATGAAGTGTTAAGTGGCCTAAGCGCCGGAGATCGCGTGATCACCTCTAGCTACAGCAACTTTGATAAAGCACAACAACTACAATTTTAAGGATAAAAACAATGATTAAATTAACTAACTTATCACGCGTATTCCGTACTCAAGATGTTGAAACAACAGCGCTTAATAACATTAACTTACATGTAAACGAAGGCGAGTTTCTTGCCATTATGGGGCCATCTGGCTGTGGTAAATCAACATTACTTTCTATTTTAGGTATGTTGGATTCGCCATCAGCAGGCAGTTTTGAATTTTTAGGTGAAGACATCGCAGGGTTTGGTGAAAAGCAATTAGCGACACTTAGAAAAGCGTCAATTGGTTTTGTTTTCCAAAGCTTTAACTTAATTGATGAATTAACAGTATTTGAAAACGTTGAGCTGCCATTACAGTATCAAAATATCTCAAAAAGTGAACGTAAACAGCGAGTAGACGCAATCTTAAAAAGAGTTGCAATCGACCATAGAGCAGATCACTTACCGCAGCAGTTATCGGGTGGTCAGCAGCAACGTGTAGCAGTAGCCAGAGCTCTGGTGATTAATCCAAAACTAATCTTAGCTGATGAGCCTACGGGTAACCTTGATTCAAAAAATGGTGATGAAGTCATGGCAATGCTGCGTGAGCTAAATCGCGAAGGTACCACGGTAATTGTGGTTACTCACTCAGAAAAAGAAGGCAATTATGCTGACCGTTTAGTGCGCTTACTTGATGGCCAAGTGATGGTTGATAAAGCTAACCGTGTTCAACAAACAGCAGAGGTGGCATAACATGATTTTAAGTTATTTGATCACCGCGCTGCGCGCGTTTAAAAACCAAAAACAGCACTTTATTTTAAATGTTCTGGGTTTAAGTGTGGGCTTAGCTGCGGCAATTCTAGTTGCTTTGTTTGCAAAAAATGAGCTTTCGTACGATAGCCAACAGCCTCATGCTGAGCGTGTTTATCGCGTTGGCCAAGACTTCTCAAAACTCGGTTTATCTGTGGTGCCTATTTTTAATTATGTGCAGTCAAAGCAGGCCGAAGATTACAGCCAAGTTGAAGAAGTGTTCGGATTAACGATGGTCGAGCTGACCCGTGAAGCCATGGTTGATGTGAGTTACCGCAATCAAGGCTATAAGTTAAATGCCTTATATGGTGCTACAGCGAATATTGAAAATTTCATTGCTCTGAAAACGCTGGCGGGTGATTTAACAACAGCAATGAGTACACCAGATAGTCTCGCTTTAAGTGAATCAGAAGCACTGCGCATTTTTGGTCGCACCGATGTGATTGGTGAAACACTTACGCATGAACAAGGACAGTACACAGTGCGTGCCGTGTTTGCAGACTTAGCAGACAACACTCACTTTGCCTTTAAAAACCTTGTTTATGTTAAGCATGATCCGAATAATTTAGATAGAAATAGTAGTTATGTTTATATGCGACTTGCTGCTAATACAGACGCTGATGCATTTGCGAAAACATTAACAGAGCAATTTTTTAAAGGGACGACTCTTAATCAGGTTAGTTTAGAGCTACACCCATTACTTGATTTGCACTTAACAGCTAAATCACCGTTTGAGATGAAAGCGGGTGGTGCTAAACAAGTGGTGATGATTTGTGTTGGTCTAAGTATATTACTTATTCTTATTGCAGGTTTTAACTTCATCAATATGACGGTCGCTCAATCGACTAAACGTGCAAAAGAAGTGGGTGTGCGTAAAGCGCTTGGCGCAAGTAAAGGCCAATTAGTAACGCAGTTTTTATCTGAATCTGTGTTGGTATCAATGCTTTCAATGGTGATTGCATGTGCTTTAGTGGAGCTATTTTTACCAAGCTTTAATCAACTAGTAGACCGCGAATTGGTCGTGAATTATGCCTCTGAATTTGGCATTGCGATTATTGTGGTAGCGATTGCTGTGGGTATACTAGCAGGGCTTTATCCAGCATTCTTTATTTCGTCATTTAGTGCAAAACGCGTTTTAAGTGGTGACTTACAACGCGGTAATACTGCAATTTGGGTTCGTAAGAGCTTACTAACTTTACAAGCCTCTTTAGCAGTAGGGTTAATTATTGCATCAGTAACACTGTTTAATCAGTTATCACATTTACAGAACTTACCTTTAGGCTATAAAACAGAGCAACGTTTGGTGATTTCTGAACTACCAACCGAGCTTGTATTTGCTAAGGAACCAACAGCTGTTATAAACCAGTTAAAAGCGATTGAAGGTGTTGAACAAGTAAGTGTGCTTGATACTCAGCTTACTAAATCGATCCAAGGTAGCTTAATGGCAGTATGGCCTAATGGTGAATCATCTGAAGGTGTTACGCCATTTATTAGTTCTGACTTTAACTTAGTCGAAGGATTAGGCTTAACGGTACTTGCTGGTCGAGGCTTTAGTCGAGAATTTGGCTCTGATTGGGCGGTTGAAGTTGATGGCCGATATAGCGTTGGTGCCGTAATTACAGAGACAATAGCCAAACAAGCAGGGTTTAGTGATTACAATGAAATTATTGGAAAAACGATAACATCACAAGGTGGCAACTGGGAAATGCGTGTTGTTGGTGTTGTTGCTGATGTAAAAGTGGGTAATGTACAAGATGCAAATTCGAATATTATTTTCTTGTGCGGAATGAGCTCATTTAGCCCAATGGCTGAAGTAATTATGACGATTAACCAGCAAAATTTACCTTTGATACAGCAACAGGTGATGTCAATACTTGCTCAACGGGCCAATATCTATGAGCCAAAAATTAACTTACTCGCAGACAACTACAAAACCCTGTTAAAAGGTGATGAGCGAATTTCGAATGTGGTTTTAATCTTTACCGGTCTTGCTGTGTTCTTAACTTGTTTAGGTACCTTTGGTTTGGCTTCGTTTGCAACAGTGCGTCGTCAAAAAGAAGTGGCTGTTCGCAAAGTGCTAGGTGCATCTCGCATTAGTATCGTCAATATCATTGCTAAAGAGTTCTTAGTGCTGGTGGCGCTCAGTATTGCTATTGCGTACCCAGTGACTTACTTGTTGGTAGGTGATTGGTTAGCAAACTTTAATGACCGCATTGAACAAGCTGTGTGGGTGTATTTAGTTGCCGCCGTTGCTGTAGCCACTATTACCTGGGTTACTGTTGCAAGCTTAGCCTTTAAAGCAGCAAGCACCAGACCATCGCTCATCTTGCGATATGAATAACAGTTAACTAACTCCCAACTATAAGCCCAGCAATACAGCTGGGCTTTTTTAGTTTTAAATACGACGCCATAAATGACGACCTTGTGTCTACGTAGGACATGCTTTAGCGCGTAAGGATAGGGTTAAAGGTCTTTAACCTTCACCGCGGGGTTACCTGCTACTAGGGTATTTGCCGCGACATCTTTGGTAACTATTGCCCCTGCGCCAATCACGGCATTATCAGCAACTTTAATACCCGCAAGTATAATAGCGCCTGCACCAATCCATACATTGTTACCAATGCTAATCGGCGCTGCAAAATTAGCTTTAGCTAAACGCTCGGTTGGGTTTACTGCATGCGATACTGCAAGAATTTGCACATTAGGGCCTATTAAGCAGTCATCGCCTATCGTAATTTGCGCATCAGATAGCGGCGCATCAAGCATTGTACAGTTAATATTTATGAAGGTTCGATCACCTATTTTAATACCACTGCCATAATCACAATGAAAACCTGCTTCTATAACAACCTGCTCGCCACAGTGAGCAAACATGCCTTTTAGTCGTTTTAAATTGCCTTTACTTGGGCTTTTGGCAAATAAACGGCAGATTTCATGAGTATTTTTTCGTTGTTCGAGTAAGGACTTATCGAGGCTATTAAACTCTTTCATCGGGTATGTTCATGGTTATATTTGCCAATAGCTTAGCCTGTTGGCGATGAAGATCAAAATTAAAGCTGTGTAGGTTAACGATCATTCACTTGCCATTTATATTGTTTCGTTTAAAATCTCACAACTTTCGAAACGAAACTTATGTGATTCACTTTATGACAAAACGAAACACTCAACAACGTCGCCATACAATCTTAAGCCAAGTGAATGAACTCGGTGAAGTTGCTGTTGAAGCGTTAGCTGAGCAGTTTCAAACTTCTGAAGTGACGATACGTAAAGATCTGACAGCCCTTGAAAAAAGTGGCTTGTTGCTACGCCGTTACGGGGGCGCTATTGCACTGCCGCAAGAAATCGTTGCAAATAGCAACGAGAAAAGCGACTCGCTTCGCAAAATGGCAATCGCAAAGGCAGCTGCAAAGCTTATTAAAGATCATAACCGCATCATAATTGATAGTGGCCGCACTACAGCGGCAATGATCCCCGAGCTTGCGAGTAAGCGAGGTTTAGTGGTGATGACAAATGCTATAAATGTCGCTAACCGGCTGCTTTCATTAGAAAATGAGCCAACACTTTTGATGACCGGGGGAACCTGGGATCCGCATTCAGAATCGTTTCAGGGTCAAGTTGCGGAGAATGTTCTACGCTCTTACGACTTTGACCAGCTCTTTATTGGTGCCGATGGCATTGATGTTGATAGAGGTACTACAACCTTCAATGAATTAGTTGGACTTAGCCAAGTAATGGCTGAAGCTGCTCGTGAGGTTGTGGTGCTGGTAGAGTCAGAAAAAATTGGCCGAAGAATACCTAATTTAGAACTGCCTTGGCAGCGTGTGACCACAGTTATCACAGACAACAACCTAAGCGAAGATAAACGCGAGGCGATAAAAGCGTGTGGTGTACAGCTGATCTGTGCAGAAATTGAATAACCCGTAATAAGACCGACAACACCTTATTACATTAAATTTATGACAACACATACCGCCCAAAGTAAAACGCTTTGGCATGTGCAAAAGGAGAGATTATGTGTGGAATCGTTGGGGCTGTTGCAGAACGCCCAGTAAATAAAATTCTTGTTGAAGGCCTAAAACGCCTTGAATACCGCGGCTATGACTCGGCAGGCGTGGCTTTACTTAAAGGTAATAAGCTTAACACGGTTAAAGCCGTGGGTAAGGTTGCAAATCTTGAAGCGGCACTTAACGATGCAGCTGTTAATGGCACTACCGGTATTGCACATACGCGTTGGGCAACCCACGGTGGTGTAACCGAAGCCAATGCTCACCCACATATTTCGAACAGCGAAATTGCCCTTGTTCATAACGGTATTATCGAAAACCATGCCAGCCTTCGTGATGCATTAAAAGGCGACGGTTATGAGTTTTTATCAGAAACAGATACAGAAGTAATGGTGCACCTTATTCACCAACTCCGCCAACAGCATGATACGCTATTAGCATCAGTACAAGCAGCTGTTAAGCAGTTTGAAGGCGCATTTGGCACCGTTGTTTTTGATAAAGCGAACGACAACGAAATCATCGTAGCGCGCTCAGGTAGCCCACTGGTGATTGGTTTAGGTCTTGGCGAAAACTTTATTGCATCTGACCAACTAGCTTTATTACCGGTTACACGCAGCTTTATTTACCTTGAAGAAGGTGATGTTGCGCGTATTACCCGTGACAGTGTAGAAATCTTTGATGCAAACGGCGATGCAGTTGAGCGCGAAGTGATTGAATCAAACATTACGCAAGATGCATCAGGTAAAGGCGAATATCGTCACTACATGCTGAAAGAAATTTACGAGCAGCCGCTTGCTGTACGTAACACCCTTGATGGCCGCCTTCACAATGACACTGTCGCGATTGATGCCTTTGGCGACAGCGCTCAGCAAATCTTTAAAGACGTAAAACACGTGCAAATTATTGCCTGTGGTACTTCATACCACTCAGGTATGGTTGCGCGTTATTGGCTTGAACAATTTGCTGGTGTGAGCTGTAACGTAGAGATTGCCTCTGAGTTCCGTTACCGCGAATCATTTGTACATGACAACAGCTTACTTGTGACCATTTCACAGTCTGGTGAAACAGCCGATACGCTTGCTGCACTTCGTCTTGCAAAACAGCAAGGTTACATGGCTTCAATGACCATTTGTAACGTACCTGGTTCATCATTAGTACGTGAATCTGATTTAGCCTTTATGACTAAAGCGGGTGCTGAAATTGGTGTTGCATCAACTAAAGCCTTCACCACACAGCTTGTTGGCTTATTAATGCTTACGGCATCTATTGCCCAAGAAAAAGGCCTAGATCAAAGTGCGATTGTAAATGCAATCAAAACACTTCCTAACAAGTTAGAAGAAGCATTACTACTTGCAGAGGGCATTGAAGATTTAGCTGAAGAGTTTGCTGATAAGCACCACTCACTATTCTTAGGTCGTGGCTCACAGTACCCAATCGCGATGGAAGGTGCGCTTAAGCTAAAAGAAATTTCGTACATTCACGCCGAAGCATACGCAGCGGGTGAGCTTAAGCATGGTCCTCTTGCGTTGATTGATGCAGACATGCCAATCATTGTTGTAGCACCAAACAACGAGCTACTTGAAAAGCTTAAATCAAACGTAGAAGAAGTACGTGCCCGTGGCGGTATTATCTATGTATTCGCAGACAAAGACTCAGCGTTTGAATCTGACGAAACAATGCGTGTAATCAACGTAAACCATGTAGATGACGTGATTGCTCCAGTTGTATATACAATTCCGCTACAACTGCTTTCATACTATGTTGCGGTTATTAAAGGCACCGACGTAGACCAACCTCGAAACCTAGCAAAATCGGTAACGGTTGAGTAAGTTTAGAGTTTATATTTATTAAGGCGCACTATGCGCCTTTTTTTGTACCAGTAATTCTGTTAGCTTAAAAAATTACCAATATTTCTTAAGGATAAGTCGTGCGACTATTTAAGTTATTCTGTATTAGTGGTTTTTTACTCTGTACTAGTCATGTAATGGCTGAACCAGCTGCAGATGATGCGGTTACACATTACAGCCAACATACGCATACTATCGAATCAAGTAATCTTAGTGAGCAACGCACTGTCGTTGTGCAACTGCCAAGAAGCTATCAAACACAACCAAACAAAAGATATCCCGTTATTTACCGTTTAGATGGGGCCGGAATTTACCATTGATTAATGCTGTGCTTGAGCGCTTACAAAAAGATGATCAAGCGCCAGAGGTGATTGTAGTTGCAATTGAAAGCACTAATCGACTTAGAGATTTTTATCCTACAGTGAACAAAGAACCACAAGGGCCTGTTGGCGAAGGCGGTGGTGCAGCAAAGTTTTTAGCTTTCGTAGAGCAAGAGCTGATGCCTTTGGTTAATAAACAGTATCGTACTCATGATTATAGAGTTATCGCAGGAGCCTCTGCTGCGGGTGTATTTGCTCTTTACGCAATGCAAGCTGACCCTGAGTTATTTCAGGCGCACATTGCTTATAGCCCTGCGGTATGGTGGAACTATGGCGCCCCGGCTAAAAGTCTAAATACCTTTGTTACTAAAGCCAAAAGTATTAACAGCTATGTATATATGAATATCGGCGAAGAAGCCGGCATTATGCGCGAAAGATACGATGATATGCAGCAAACGATGCAAAATAGTAAGGTGCAAAATCTGCGTTTTAAGAGCGATGCTTTTGCAGGTGTTTCGCATAACCTAACCTCAGCTGCTGGGGCATTTAGTGCGTATCATGGTTTATTTTTATCTAAACAAATGCCTTTGAGTGCATTGGGCGATGATGTTTCATCAATTGATGCTTATTATCAACGCTTATCACAGCAATGGGGCGAGCAAATAGCGCCACCAGACCGCGCTGTTAGGTTGCTAGGTTACAGTTTAACGGATAACCAGCAATTTGAGCGGGCTATTGAGGTGTTTAAGTACAATATCAAAAACTACCCTAAATCAGCGTATGCACTGTCAGCTTTGTCATATGGCTATGAAATGCAAGGTAATATTCGCCAAGCATTAGTTCAAATCGAGGCTGCAATAGCCGTAGCTGATGACTCGTATCCCTACCTAGATTACTTAAAAGAAACAAAAACGAGGCTACAAGCACAGTTGAGTAAGAGTTAATAATATGGCCAACTTAGCTGTTGGCTTTTTAAGCGCCCCTTTAATATTGAGCAATTATCATAAACCAGTGACTGTTATCTAAAAGGTATTTAACTCACTAATTCCTACTTACCGGGCAATAAATGCGCTAAAATCGCAGGCTATTTTAGTTATGAGCCCACACCTTTTATGACCTCAACCGTAAACCCTAGCAATTTCAACGAGCTTGGTCTTATTCCTGAGCTACTTGCTCGATTATCTGATCTTGAATACACGCAACCGACACACATTCAGGCAAAAGCAATTCCGAGTATTTTGGCGGGCAGTGACTTAATTGCAGGAGCGAATACCGGTTCAGGTAAAACAGCGACATTTGCTTTGCCTATGTTGCAAAAGTGTTTTTTAGGTAAGGCTGTTAAAAAAACACAAGGCAAAGGTAACTTTGTTTCAGGGCTTATTTTAGTGCCAACGCGAGAGCTAGCTGTACAAGTAGCTGATAGCGTTAAATCATATTCTGCAAACTTTAATGGTGCGATTAAAACCGTTGCTGTATTTGGTGGTGTCTCTGTTAATACGCAAATGCAAGCATTGCGAGGCGGTGCAGATATTATCGTTGCAACTCCTGGTCGTTTACTTGATTTGATTTCAAGCAATGCCATTAAGCTTGATAAAGTAAACACCTTAGTGCTTGATGAAGCAGACCGCATGCTGAGCCTAGGTTTTACCGAAGAGCTTGCTGAGCTATTAGCGCTTATGCCCGCTAAAAAACAAACTATGCTGTTTTCTGCAACGTTCCCAGAGCAAGTTACACTATTAACCCAAAAATTGTTAAATGAGCCTGTTGAAATACAAGTTCAAAGTAAAGATGAAAGCACCTTAGTACAGCGCGTATTTATGGTAAATAAAGGTGAGAAGACCACGGTTTTAGCGCACTTGATTAAAACCCATAGATGGCGCCAAACGCTGATTTTTGTGAATGCAAAAAAAGATTGTGAGCATTTAACAAATAAGCTTGAAAAGCGTGGCATCAATGCACAAGTATTTCATGGTGATAAAGGCCAAAGTGAGCGTACTCGCGTAATCGAAAAGTTTAAAAATGGCGAAATCGAGGTATTAATTGCCACTGATATTGCAGCCCGAGGTTTAGATATTGCTAAATTGCCTGTAGTGATTAATTTCAATTTACCGCGCAGTCCTGCCGATTATATGCACCGTATTGGCCGAAGTGGTCGCGCCGGTGAAGTAGGGTTAGCGTTATCATTGATTGATTATGAAGACTTTCATCATTTTAAAATCATTGAAAAGAAAAATAAATTTCGTTTAGAGCGTGAAGAAGTGCCTGGTTATACCTTAAATAAAGCGAACCTTGATGCCGCACAAGCACTTAAAAACGACAAGCCCGTAGCGAAACCTGCGGGAACAGGTAAGAAAAAGAAAAAAAATAAAGCTAATCAACAAGGCGATGTTTGGAGTGGCTGGAAGAAACCTTAATAGCCTTAAAAGAAACCCCGCATTACTGCGGGGTTTTTTACTTTTTAACAACCAGTTAAGTATTAAAAGTCAGTCGGTGCTGGTGGCACGGTGAGTGGCTTTTTCGGGTTGTCTTTTAGCTCTTTTAAAAGCTCTTCTACGGCACGTTCTATCGATGGATCTTTACCTTGGTAGATTAGCTCTGGGCGATCAACCACCTTGATATCAGGGGTGACACCTTCGTTTTCGATGATCCAGTTGCCATCGTTATCTAAAATGCGGAATGTGGCCGCGATAACTTGGCCGCCATCGACAAGGCTTGGGTTACCTGAAATACCAATTAATCCACCCCAAGTGCGGGTACCAATGAGCTTACCTAACCCTGCTTGGCGGAAGTAGTAAGGAATAGCGTCACCGCCTGAACTTGAGTAACCATTGATCAGCATAGCTTTTGGACCATCATGAGCAAATTGTGGTGTTTTAGTTGGCTCAACACCACGGCGCTTCCAATAATTAAGCGGTTTACGGGCAAGCCAGGTGATCATGTGCTCAGGAATAAAGCCGCCGCCATTGTATCGGTCATCAATAATCATGGCGTCTTTGGTGGTTTGCGGCATGTAGTTTTTGAACATGGCGCGGTTACCTTCGTAGGCTGTATTTGGTAAGTGAACATAACCAATACGGCCATTTGATAGCTTATCAACGTAGGCTGCACGAGAGTTAACCCAATCTAAATAACGCAAACCTTGTTCGCTCGCTACCGGCTTAACGGTAACTTGCCATGCACCTTTGCTGCGCGGCTTACTGTTAAGGACTAGCTCAACTTGCTCACCTTGAGTGTTCTCTAGCAATTCGTAGAAGTTAGCTACGTCTTTTACTGAGCGGCCATTTACGGCAATGATGTAGTCGCCGTTATGTGCTTTTACCCCTGTTGTACCAAGTGGTGAGCGGAAGTCTTCATGCCAATTTTCACCTTGGAAGATTTGCTCAATTTTTACGTATCCAGATGGATCGCTGGCAAGTTTTGCACCTAATAAGCCGTGCTTTTTACGCTCTGCTTTAGGCATATCACCCGACTGCACATAAATGTGGCCTGAGTTAATTTCACCTGCGATTTCACTGAGAATGTAATCTAAGTCACTACGGTGTGAGATAGCATCAGCCATAGGTTGATACTTGGCTAAAATTGCGTCCCAATCTTGGCCGTGATGGTTTTCATCGTAGAACCAATCACGTAATGTACGCCAGCCTTCAACATACATTTGCTGCCATTCAATTTGTGGCTCAATTTTTAAGGTCATGTTACTAAGATCTAGCTTATTCGCTGATAGGTCTTGTTTTGCTTTTGGCTCAATTAAGCTGTAATCGTTACCCGCATGCACTAACAGGTGTTCACCGTTGCTCGAAATAGTATAGCTGCTTACCCCTTTAGCCACAGTTTCAAGCTCGCTGTCGTGAGCTGTGCCTATTAATTGTAGGCCGCCATTAGCCAGTGTTAGCACGCCATCTTTTACAGCCGTTAAACTGCGATAATCCCCAGCCGGTGCATTTAAAGCGGTTACACGCTGCATAAAGTCGCTGCTTTGCAGGGTATTACTGTTTTTCTTATCGTCATCTTTTTGTTTATCGCTGACGATCGCTGTTTCATCACTTTGTAGTGCGATAAGTGGTTTGATACTGTCATTTACGGCAGCGGCATAAATACGCGTTGCACGATTAAACATGTAGTCAAACTCGTAGCTGCTAAAGGCTAAGTTAAAGTCGCGCTCAGAGCTGAAGTACAGGTATTGACCATCAGGAGAGAAAGTTGGGTTTTGCTCATTGGTCATTTCATCCGTTAAGCGAGTCACTTTCTTCTTATCAATATTGTAGTGCCACAGTGAGGCATAGCGGTTTTCATTGTTTTTTACATACACAATGTCTTCGCTATTTGGTGACCAAGTATACTGGCGAATACCTTCTTCATCGTAGATGCTGGTATCAATTTTGTGCTGTTTACCCGATTTTGCGTCTATCCACCAGAGTGTGTGGTTCTTATCTGCAAATAACAGTTTTGAGCTATCAGGTGACCAAATTGGTGTAAAGCGCCAAATAGTGCCGTTGCTGGTTAGCTGCTTAGTGGCATTGTTGTCGCTGCGATCTTTTAAGTAAATTTCGTATTCGCCGCTTTCATCGCTCATATAAGCAATATAACGACCATTTGGCGACCAGCTTGCGTCAATCTCGCGGCCTTTTGCTGTGTAAGATAAATTACGTGTTGGGCCTTGTTTAACCGGTACGCTAAATAGCTCACCGCGGGCAGTAAAGAGTGCACGCTTACCATCATGAGAAATCGACATTGAGTCGATAAAGTCACTCACATTTTTTGTGTACGGCATTGCATATTGACGCACACCGGCAATGTTAATGCTCAGCTTAGTGCTTTTTTGAGTTTTTGGGTCAAAGCGATAAAGGTAACCACCATTTTCATAAACAACAGCATTTGGGCCAGCTGATGGCCACAGTACGTCAAAGTCTTTATGGTTGGTTAGCTTCTTAGGCTCAGCGCCTTTTTGGTATTGATACAGGTTAAGGGTGTAATCACGGTCAGATACAAAGTAAATGTTGTCGCCAACCCAGGTCGGTTGCTGATCGGTAGCGCGGTTAGTGGTTAGCTGCTCTGAGGTATTGTTTTTTAGATCGTAAACCCAAACATCTTGTGCGCGACCGCCTCGGGTGCGTTTCCAAGTACGAAATTCACGGTCAATCGGCGTGTAAACATATTTGCTACCATCTGGCGAAAGCATACCGCCGCCGGTTTCAGGGATAGCAAGAGGCTGCTCAAGGCCACCGTCAGCAGGCACCCTATATGGACGACCCATACGTTTACCCCACGGTGTGCGGTTAGCACGAAATACCACATTTTTGCCATCAGGTGTCCAATCGAGAACACGATAATCAAAACCACCGCGTGGTGGCATTGGGCCAACATCGTTGTAGTAAGTGAGTTGTTTTAAGCCAGAACCATCGCTGTTAATTACATAAATTTGGCGGCTGCCATTGTATTCGGCTGCAAACGCAATGCGTTTACCGTCAGGTGAAAACTTCGGAAAGGTTTCAAAGCCAATATGGTCGGTTAAGCGTTTGCTCTCGCCTGTTTGCGTATTAGCAATGTAAATATCACCACCGTACACAAAGGTAACATTTTGATTATGAATATCTGGAAAACGCAATAAGCGCGTATCTTTAGTTTCGTAAGCTGATGCCCAAGGTGCCAGTGTCGCAGCCATGGCCAGTGCCAACGTTGTTAGTTTTTTCATGGGATTACATCCTATTCTGGGAACTGTTACATCATAACAATTCAGTTTTAAATAGCGATGCAGTTGCGATGAACGCAGTGTTACAAAATGTGAATAAAAAAAGGTTGGCAGTAAATGCCAACCTTTGCGAGCTATGTCATACCATAAAACACAACTTCTTAGTGGTCGTGATCGTCACTTTCTTCTGCAATACCTAACCAAGTGATAGCGCTTGGTGCAAAAGTCAGTTCAAGATCACCTTCAATTTCAAGATCTTTGATATGTACTTTAAGTACGTGCTGAGCGATAGGGTCTGCAACGTAAGCAAACTCACTATTTTGTGACACAGTCATGCTGAAGTTCATGCCTTCTGGCATCGTTGTTAAGTCTTCTTCAGTAATATCTACTTTGCCGGCAAGTTCCCAGTGCATGTGGCCGTCGTGCTCATGGGCTTCAAGTACGTTTAAAAAGCCTAAGCTATCAAGTACTAAAAAGTGCTCTCCGCTTCCTGAGAATGAGTAAGATACAGCACTTGCGCCTTCATCAAGTTGCCACTCAAGTACTTCCATTTCAGCTTCGCTTGGATTGATACTTACAAATACACCTGATGCAATTGCAATGAAGCTTTCACTACCTTCATGACCATATAATGTGCCAATACGTGTATCACCTAGAGCATCAATATTGGCGATTTTTTCTGCATGGTATTCATCATCATGCTGGTGAGCTATTAGCACACCGTCGCCACAACCAAATGCTACATAATCATGGTTTTGCGCTGCACCGTGTAAATCTGGGCAAGTAACTTCAAATGTTTGTTCAAGCTCATATTCACCGTCATGAAGATGGAAAACACCCACTTGATCCGGCAGGATTTTAGCGTTTGAAGTGCTTTCGCTATCAGCACGACGCAAGGTTGCAACTAGGTGCTCGCCACGTGGCTCTGCAACACCATGCATATTGATGTCGTACTGAATACCAGCAAGCGTCTCTGTTTCGTTTGTAATGTCGTTATCAGTTAACACTTCTACAGAGGCAACCGTACCTGCGTCGGCATTACCATCGTAAAACACGGCCATTTGGCCATCATGTTTAACGATGTGAGTAGGGCGGCTGCCCGTTGTTAGCTCGTAGTCACTAAATGCTGGGCCTTGTTTATAGTCATGTAAATGCTCGCCATGATCTTCACGCCATAAACCGCCATCGATAAAACCTAAGTAATCTTGGTTACGGTTAGCAATAACCGCATAACGGTAGCTTGGTGAAACATTTAGTGAGCTTGATTCATGAGTAAGCGAAAACGTTTCTAGTAGTGAGTCGTCATCTAAATCAAAAATATTCGCTTCGTTGCTATCTGCTGCTAAAACCGCTAAACGGCCCATTGAGTCAATGGTATAGCCATCGTCATGATCGTGATCATGGTCATCACCACCGTCGTCTGGAACCTCAATAGGATCTTTCTCAACAATATTTGTTTCTGCATCACCACATGCGGTGATCAGGGTGCTACTAATTGCTAATGCCAATAGTTTTAATCTAAATAAGTGTGTCATGTAGGTTTCCTTTATTTGTAATTTTGTTTTAGAAGTAGCCGCGAATACCGAGCGCAAAACTACGCCCTGGACGTAGTGCTATATCTTTCAAAAATGAGCTATGAACGCGGGCTTCTGTGTCCGTTAAGTTAGTGCCTTTTAGGTAAAGTGAGACGTCTTGGTTCAATACCGATAAGTCATAAGAAATACTGGCATCAACAAGGGTATAGCCGTCTGTTGTGGTTTCTTGTTGCGCTATGCGGTCTTGCTCTTGGTAGCGTGTAACGTGAATATTTGCTGTTAGGTTTTCGGTTTGATAGCTAAACTCAGTACCAAAACGCAGTGGTGGAGTACGTGGTAAATCTCCGCCTTCTTTTAGGCGAGCACGAACATAATCTGAGAATAAGTCGACTTTAAATTCGTCGGTTAACTGCCAAGCAACTTGCGCTTCAAAACCATGTAAAACCACGTCGTCTGTTTTAAATAAATAAACAGGTAGTTCAGATGAATGATCATGCTCATCTTCGTGATTATGTTCATCGCCATGGTCGTGGTCATGGCCACTTTCTGCGTATAGGCCTGTGTTGATCTGGTAATAATAGTTATCTACTTGGTTGTAAAACGCATTGAAGATAAAGCCAATATCACCCTCTGTTTTACGGAATGTAAGATCGATATTATTTGCCGTTTCTAAGTCGATAGCATCCTCTGATAGCTCAAAATGACCATCATGAGTATCAAATAGCGCACCAACTTCATAAGTTGCAGTACCAATGTGTGGGCCAAAAGATAACAGCTCAGAAGCAGACGGAGCACGCTCAGAACGCGATACCGATAAACCTAGGTTATAACCCGGTGTAAAATCCCATACTACACCTGTTGATAAACTGACCGGTGTAAACTCTTGGGCAACATCAAATACGCGTGTGTAGTTTGATTCTTCGTGGTCATGATCATGGTCGTGCTCATCACCGTCTTCATCATGTGTATGGGCGTCGATTTCAGGTAACAGCACATTATTAGCATCAATAGTAACTCGCTCAACACGACTACCTAATTGCACTAAAAAATCGCCAAAGTGCTTTTCTTCCATAATTGCAAAAGCAATACTTTCAGTAACAGAAGGAGGGGTGAATGCTTCAGAACCTTGTGCTTCTACATCACTTTTTTTGTAATGAAAGCTAACGCCACCATTCCACTCATCAAATTGGCTATGCAGAATGTCAACGCGCAGCTCATTGGTTTCATTTTTGAAAGTTGTGCCTACAGCACCGTGCTCGATTTCAGCGTGTTCGTAGTCTGTGTGGCCTGCACGTAAGTTAATTTTGCTTAGCCATTCACTGTCGATATTGTATTCACCAAGTAGCTGGACTTTGGTTTGTTCAAGATCAGCAAAAACGGCTTCTTCTTCGCTGTGCTCCTCTTCATGGTCATGTCCTTCATGCTCTTCCTCTTCACCATGAGTATGTCCAGGAATACCGTATTGGCGGTTAAATTGCTCAACCGCAACACCAAGGTAACCTTGCTCAAATAAGTAGCTAGTGCCAACAGTAAAGCCATCTGAGTCTTCATTACTGTTTTCTACTACGTACTTTGAGTTGTGCTCTGTGTCGTCAATATCGGCGGCAACAGGTACTTCGTAATCGTCTGATTCACGCCAGAATGCATCAGCATAAAAGGCAAATGACTCTGTCCCTGTGGTGGCATTAAACGAAGCAACTTTTTGCTCATCTACAGAGTTATGTTCTAGATTCCATTCACCACGTGTTGTGCTATCTGTTGGTACTCGGCTATCAACTACGTTGACGACACCACCAATTGCACCGCTGCCATAAAATAGAGTTGCTGGGCCACGTAATACTTCAATTTGCTGCGCTGTTGATGCTTCCGATGCCACTGAGTGGTCAGGACCAACACGTGACACATCACTTACATCTAAGCCATTTTGCGTAATTAAAACACGTGGGCCGCTCAAACCACGGATCACAGGTGTACTGGCAACCTTGGCATGAAAGTTTGTGTTAACGCCCGGCAGCTTTTCGAGGCTATCGCCAAGCGTTGATGCTTGTTGGCGTCTTAATTGTTCGCCGGATAACACACTAACAGGTGAGGCAGATTCCATTGCCGACATATGAATCGGCGTTGCTTCAACATCAATCACTTCAATCGGTGAGCGTTTTAGATTAAAGGTTGCGCTGTGGTCTTGGTCATTGGCAAGTGTGATATCTCGATGTAAGTGAGCATAACCTGGCGCTGAAATATGTAGCTCTTTTAAGCCGTTATTTAAGCCGCTGATTTCAAACTCACCTTTGTCGTTAGTTGTTACTTTTTGATCAGATCCTTCAAGGTCAACTGTGGCATTAGCCACCGCTTTACCTTGGTTATTTAAAACAACGCCTTTGATCGATTGTGCCAAAACACTGGCTGGTAATAACGCTGCTATGACGACAGCCACTCTTGAGATGTTATTCATTATTCACCATTGTGGATATGTTATAATGTATCAACTATGCTTTAATTGTTATAATGTATCAAGTGTGAATCGACGAATGAGTTTTATTCTTTTTTTAACAGTATGTTTAAAGTGAGGTAAATGGAGTGATTGGGGTTATGAAAGCAGCAAAATTAGCAGTGATATGCTTTATGGTTGGATGTATTTTTTCAGCTCAAGGGCATCAACACCATCATCATTCACATGGTGAGGGAGTGCTTTTTGTGGTTCATGATCAAGACAAGTGGCAGGTTAAGTTCATTTTACCGGCTGGAGATATTTTTGGCTTTGAGCATCAGCCCGAGACAGCTGAGCAAAAGCAAACCATTAAACAAACGTTAGCCCAATTAGCAAATTCACAGCAGTTAATAACATTTAACGGCGAATGTAAGCTTACTCAAGCAAATTTTGAAAACCCATTTGAGCATCATACACATCATGCACATCAAGACTTAGAAGTTGAATACTCGTTTAACTGTGATAAGCCCGTCTCTAAAGTCACAGTTACTTTATTTGCATGGGCTAAAGCGATATCTGTTATCGAAGCGCAGTGGATCACAGAGCAAGCGCAAGGGATAGCAGAGCTGACAGCAACAAAACCTTATATTGAGTGGCCGCTATGAATAAACAGCGATTAACCAGCACACTTAATAAAGCGAAGCAGGTTTGCCTTGAGCATGGCAGAAAGTTCACCATTCAGCGCAAGCAAATACTGCAAATATTACCAACCACGGACGTGCCGTTATCGGCCTACGAATTGGCCAGTTGCTACAAGCTGCGCACAAGTTCAAGTGTATCTGTTATGTCTGTTTATCGAATCTTGAGCTTTTTGGAGTCGGTAAACCTTGTTCGCAGGCTTAATAGTGCTAACAAATATATCGCTTACGGTACCGACAGTGAGGTTTTTAAGCGTGAGACTTCTTTGTTTTTGATTTGCCGTCACTGCCAAAAAGTTGAGACTTTAGCGGTTTCACAGAGTGACGTTGCAAAGCTTTTCCCTCATTTTGATGATGCAGGTTTTACCTCACAAATAAAGCAATTTGAAATGCTGGGAGTATGCAATGAGTGCCAAGCAAAAATTGCTTGATGCACTTTTTATAATTCATGTGTTCAATTTTGTAGGAGTTATTCAGTGAAATTACAAGAAATAATGGACAAGTTTGCCATCGGGTTATCAGCTATGTGTGCTATTCACTGTTTAGCTGTGCCTGTGTTATTGGTTTTATTACCAAGTGCTGCAGCACTGGGTTTAGGTAACGAGCAATTTCATTTTTGGATGTTAGTTGCGGTACTGCCAAGCAGCTTATTAGCACTATTTTTAGGGTGTAAAAAACATAAACGTTATCGATTATTGATGCTAGGTGGTGCAGGGCTGGTGTTGTTGTCTGCAGCGGTGCTGCTTGGTGAAAATGTTATTGGTGAGGTTGGCGAAAAAGTACTTACTTTATTGGGTTCGCTCTTTGTCGTCACCGGCCATTGGTTTAACTTTCGCTTGTGTGGGAAAAAACGAGGGGCTGAGTGCCTAAGCTCGTAAAGGTATAAACTTGTTGGCCAACCATTGAATTGGCCAACAAGCTAATTCAGCAAAACTAAATTACTTGTAGAATACTTCTACAGTTCCTTTTACTTTTAATAGTAAAGGTTGGCCGCGGCGATCTAGCGCTTTTGGAGAAGCGATTTTGATCCAGCCTTCGCTGATATTGTATTCTTCAACGTCAAAACGCTCTTTGCCGTTAAGTTTTACACCAATTTCATGCTCGAAAACTTCTTCCACATAAAATTTACTACGTGGGTTGATAGAAAGTTGGTTTGGTAATTCTGGTTTTTGTGTATCAGTCATAGTTGCGATCTGCATTGAATAAATTGTGCGCCATTGTAGGCAATACCTGGCATTGGCTCAAGTATCTAAATGGCAAATTTATTGTTTACTCGCAGGCTTGTTCTGAATGTTCAACACACATGGCTACGGCTTCACTCTTTTTATCGAAGTCGTGTGTTAAGCAGTAGTCAAAACGCATGGTTAACTCAATCACCTGTTCATCGGTGCGCTCAGGCCAATGCCAGTCTCTCACTATTTGTCTTGCAGCTTTTCTTACTTCTTTACTAAAACGCTTAGGTGCTGAGTTTTCGATATTAAGGTTTTTTACGTTGCCTTCTGGTGTTACCTGAAAGTTGACAATTGCACAGCCACTGCCTTGTCGATTTAGCAGTCCCGTTGGGTACTGTACATGAGTCATTGGTGGGAGTCTTTGCCAACTAGGCGTATTCGTAGTGGTATCGAGAACTTGCGCTTGAATATCTACAAATGGAAATTTACGAGATAAGTCTGGGTTTGCAAGGGTACTTGCTGATAAACAGATAAGTGAGAATGAAAAAATAATTTTATACATAGTTTTCCCTAACTTGATTGTTTTTTATTCATTTTTGATACTAGAGGTGAACTTGCATTATGTAAACAAAAAAAGATAGGTAAAAATTTCGGAATAAAATGATTTGTTATACTATATCAATATGTTTGTTTATGTTATCATATAACAAAACATATTGATCAATTTCTACAATTAAGCCTTATGAAATACTCAACACTTAGTTTAGCCTTAGCTGCGGCGTTTGCAGCGAATACATATGCAGCTGATAACAGCGATATAGAAACGATCACCATCGAACATAAACAAGCGTTCCGTGGTGATATTCCAGCAAAAGATTTACCACAGTCGATCACCACATTAAGTAAAGACATGCTCACCGATAATGGAATCACTAAGTTTCGTGACGCACTGGATTTTTCTGCCAGTATCAGCCGTAAAAATAATGGCGGGGCGCTGTGGGATAGCTACTCAATACGTGGTTTGTCGGGTAACGAAAATATGCCGTCTGGATATTTAGTTAATGGCTTTAGTGGTGGTCGCGGTTTTGCAGGCCCGCGTGATGTATCAAATATTGAATACATCGAAGTATTAAAAGGGCCGGGCTCAGCTCTTTATGGTCGCTCGGAGCCGGGTGGCACAGTAAACATTATTACTAAAAAGCCACAGTTTTATCAGCAAGGACAACTTCAAGCCGAGTTAGGTAGCGATGATCACAAGCGTATTCAAGGTGATTACACTAATGGTCTAAGCGATGATTTAGCATTTAGAATCAATGGTGCATGGCAAGATAGCGACAGTTTTAGAGACTATGTTCACCATGACAAATTCGTCATTACTCCTTCGCTTTATTATCAAATTAACGATAACTCATCACTAACCTATGAGTTTGAATACGTTGACCAACAGCAAATGTATGACCGCGGTATTGTGGTGCTAAATGGTGATTTTGATACCGTGCCTGAATCGCGCTTTTTAGGTAATCCAAATGATGCGCCAACTAAGGTGCACTCACGCGGTCATCAATTAAATTACAGCAACGATCTAAACCAAGATTGGAGTTTGTTATTAGGTGCCAGTTACCGTTCTGCAACATTAACGGGTTTTTCGTCAGATGCTGAGCTTTCACCATCGCGACAGTCATTATTTGATGATGGCAGAACCTTAACTCGCCAACACAGATACCGTGATTATGAGTCTGATGATTTATCACTGCGTTTTGAATTGAGCGGTCACTTTGATATTGCTGGTATCACCAATCATGTACTGTTTGGTGTTGATGGTTACGATTATGAACTGCGTACTGGGCTTTATCGCTACCGTGGCGGTTATGGCACTTACACCATTGATATCTACGAGCCTGAGTACAGTACCACAGAAGGCCCTGAAGTAGGCATGCAGTACGAAAATAACGAACAGCAAAATGCGTACGGTATTTATCTGCAAGACCAACTAGATTTAACCGATAACCTAAAAATGATGCTAGGTCTGCGCTTTGATAAAATTGAGCAAGACATCTTTGAGACTAAGTCTGCTGTTGCATCAAACAGCAAAGAAAGTCGCATTAGTCCACGTTTTGGGGTGGTTTACGCACTTAATGACGACATTAACTTTTACTCAAGCTATTCAGAAGGCTTTTTACCACTAAGTGGCACCGATGCCGAAGGTAAGCCATTTGGTTTTGAAGAAAGTGACTCGTTTGAAGTGGGTGTTAAATTTAGCTATGCCAACATTAGCGGTACGCTTGCTTATTTTGATGCAAGTAAGAGCAACATGCTGGTGGCAGACCCAGTAAATGTCGGTTATTCAGCACCTGTTGGTAAAGCAAATAGCACAGGTTTTGAGTTAGATTTAACAGGGTCATTGGGTGATAACACTGAGTACACCCTATCCTATGCTTATGTTGATGCCGAAACTGCCACAGACAGCCTAAATGTCGATTGGTTAGTGCCAATACCTAAAGGCAGCCCGCTTGTGAACGTACCGAAGAATAATCTTTCGATTGGCTTAAACCATGACCTAAGTGTATTTGCACAAGACATAAAGATTGGCGGTCATTATCAATATGTGTCTGACCGCTTAGGCGACCCAGCTGATTTAACCTTCCGATTACCTAGCTATCAAACCGTTGGTTTATTTGCTAAATGGCGAGCGACTGAACGTACAAAGGTGTCACTGAATGTTGATAACGTGTTTGATGAGCAGTATATCGCCAGTTCATACAATGCATTGTGGGCTTACCCTGGTGCGCCAACACAATTCAAATTAGGTATAAGCTATGACTTCTGAGCAAGCTAAAAGCCGTATTCACAGTATCGACATCATGCGTGGTGTCGTTATTCTGCTGATGCTACTTGATCACGTGCGAGAGCGATTTTTCTTGCACATGCAGGTGGCCGATCCCATGGTGGTTGATACCACTTCGGCGGGGCTTTTTTGGAGCCGCTTTGCTGCGCACTTTTGTGCGCCAACCTTTATCTTTTTAACCGGTTTGTCGGCGTGGCTTTATAGTCACCCAGCAAGTGGTGTGGCGCGCTCGGCTCGAAGCTTTTTAATCAAGCGAGGGCTATTTTTAATCGCCCTTGAAGTGACCCTGATTTGCTTTTCATGGATGGGTTACTACCACACAATATGGCTGCAAGTGATGTGGGCGATTGGTCTATGTATGCTGGTGTTAGCATTACTGATTAAGCTGCCACGCAATCTATTGTTAGTACTTGGTTTGGTTATTGTATTTGGCCATAATTTACTGACCCCAATCAGCTTTACGCCCGATGAGTTTGGCTACTCGCTGTGGACGATTTTGCATGACCGAGGCTATTTATCACAAGGTGGTTTAATTGACGTAAAAATTAGCTACCCAGTGCTGCCTTGGATTGGCGTAATTTTATTGGGTTACTGTGCAGGCCCTTTATATGCACACACTCAAGCGGCGGATTCGCGTAAACGAGCATTGCTGCTGTTAGCGCTGTTATGTGTGGGGTTATTTACGCTGCTGCGTGGTTTTAATATTTATGGTGAAACCTTGCCGTGGCAAACGTTGAGCACAACAACCGAAACCATGATGTCAGTGTTTAACGTGACTAAGTACCCACCGTCACTGAGCTTTTTGCTGATCACGTTAGCAGGCATGTTTGTTGGCTTATGGTTATTTGAAAGACCACTTAACCGCTTTACTAATGCGCTGCGAGTGTATGGCTCTGTGCCTATGTTCTTTTATATTTTCCACCTTTATGTACTGCTATTTATGTATCAAATAGGCATGCTGATCTGGGGGGCAAATCAAGGGCAATACTTAGGAGTCAGTGATATATCTAGTATTTGGTTTATTACTTTATTGCTGGCAATAGGACTTTATTGGCCAACCAAGAAGTTTAGTGAATACAAGCGTAAGGCTAATAAGCCTTGGTTAAAGTATTTATAATTAACAAATAATAGGTTGCTAGCTCCCGTTTATACGGGGGCTGGCGGTTTATTAAGTTGCTATTTGGGTGAGTTTTTGCGATATTAATTATATTATAATATTAACAGGAAGCTAATAAGATGACTCTGCCTAGTTCTCAATCTGCAAATGCTATTCGCATACTTGCTGTCGATGCCGTTCAACAAGCTAACTCTGGCCACCCTGGTGCGCCTATGGGTATGGCTGATATTGCAGCGGTATTGTGGCAAAACTTTCACCGCCATAACCCATTAAACCCAGACTGGTCTAACCGTGACCGCTTTGTGTTATCAAATGGCCACGGTTCAATGCTGCAATATGCATTGTTACACCTAAGCGGTTACGACGTAAGCATCGAAGATATTAAGCAATTCCGTCAGCTTCACTCTAAAACACCGGGTCACCCAGAATATGGTTACACACCGGGTGTTGAAACAACTACGGGCCCATTAGGTTCTGGTATTGCTAACGCAGTTGGTATGGCAATCGCTGAAAAAACCTTAGCAGCGCAATTCAATAAGCCAAAGTTTGATATTGTTGATCACTTCACTTACTGCTTTATGGGTGACGGCTGTTTAATGGAAGGTATCTCGCACGAAGCATGTTCGCTGGCAGGTACATTAGGCCTAGGCAAGCTAATCGCATTTTGGGATGACAATGGCATCTCTATCGATGGTGAAGTAGAAGGTTGGTTCACCGACGATACGCCTGCACGTTTTGAAGCTTACGGTTGGCAAGTTATTCGTGATGTTGATGGTCACGATATGAATGCAATTGCGGGTGCAATCGAAGCGGCACAAAGCAACACTACGCAACCAACACTAATTTGTTGTAAAACAGTGATTGGTTTTGGCTCGCCAAATAAATCAGGAAGCCACGACTGTCACGGCGCACCACTTGGTCACGATGAAATCGTTGCAGTACGTGAGCAGCTAAACTGGCCGCACCCTGCATTTGAAGTTCCACAAGAGGTTTATAACGAGTGGAATAATCAAGCGAGAGGCCAAGAGCTTGAAGGTGCATGGCAGCAAAAATTTGCAGCTTATAGCAAAGCACACCCTGAACTTGCAAAAGAATATACACGCCGTGTTCTTGAAAAAGTATTACCAGCTAACTTCGCTGAATTAGCTGATGAGTACATTGCTAAATGCCAAGCCGACATGCAAAACATTGCGACACGTAAAGCATCACAAAATGCGATCACCTTCTTTGCTAACCAGCTTCCTGAGCTAATGGGTGGCTCTGCCGACCTTGCCGGTTCTAACTTAACCTTATGGCCAGAAGCAAAAGGTTTACAAGATGCTGCTGATGGTAACTACGTATTCTATGGTGTACGTGAGTTTGGTATGAGCGCAATCATGAATGGTATTGCATTACATGGTGGCTTCATTCCATTTGGCGCAACTTTCTTAATGTTTATGGAATACGCACGTAATGCAGTACGTATGGCAGCATTAATGAAAGCGCAGAGCATTTTTGTGTATACCCATGACTCAATCGGTCAAGGTGAAGATGGTCCAACTCACCAACCAATCGAGCAAATCGCTAATCTTCGCATGACACCAAATATGACTGCATGGCGTCCGTGTGATGAAACTGAAACTGCGGTAGCTTGGCGCCAAGCGTTATTAAAAGAAACCGGTCCAAGTTCACTGATCTTCAGCCGTCAGGGTACAAAAGCAATGGCACGTGATGCACAGCAAGTTGCTGACATTGCAAAAGGGGGTTATGTACTTGTTGATAGCGAACAAGCCGCAGAGCTTATCCTTATTGCAACGGGTTCTGAGGTAGAGCTAGCTGTGAATGCTGCTGCTGAATTAACAGCACAAGGCAAGCAAGTTCGCGTGGTATCTATGCCATCAACGAATCAGTTTGACAGCCAAGACAAAGCATACCGTCAAAGCGTGTTACCAGCTGGTACACCAAAGATTGCTGTTGAAGCTGCACACCGTGACTTCTGGTTCAAGTATGTTGGCCAAGACGGTGATGTATTAGGTATGGATACATTTGGTGAGTCAGCGCCTGGCGCAGTATTGCTTGAGCACTTTGGTTTCACCGTGGCAAATCTAGTTGCAAAAGCAAACGCATTACTTGCTGAATAATGTGACTGGCGAAAAAATTATCGTAATCGCAACACGATAAGCCTGCTTTTACTAAAAGGCAGGCAATAAAAAAGCCCGCAAACCTTGGTTTGCGGGCTTTTTGCTGCTTAAACAATCGGTTTAAACTAGTTCGCTTAAGATTGACTCTAGTTTCTCTTGGTCAATTGCGAACTGACGAATACCTTGGCTTAGCTTTTCAGTTGCCATAGCATCTTCATTCATTTCCCAGCGGAAAGCTTGCTCAGTCATGGCTGCTGGCGCTTCTGCTTTTTCAGTTGCTGGTAATAGTTTTTGAGTTAAAGGTGCGTCAGTTGCAGCTAGTTCAGCAAGTAACTTAGGGCTGATAGTTAAACGGTCACAACCTGCTAATTCTTGGATTTCACCGATGTTACGGAAGCTTGCGCCCATTACAATCGTGTCGTAGCCGTGCTTTTTGAAGTAGTTATAGATATGCGTGACTGACTTAACGCCCGGATCGTTAGCACCGTCGAAATCAGCGCTTGCATCTTGTGCTTTGTACCAGTCAAGAATACGACCAACGAATGGTGAAATTAGATAAGCACCCACCTCGGCACAAGCACGTGCTTGAGCAAATGCAAATACCAGCGTTAGGTTACAACGGATACCTTGTGCTTCAAGCACTTTAGCCGCTTGAATACCTTCCCATGTTGAAGCAATTTTGATTAGCACGCGCGATGTGTCGATGCCTTGCTCTTTATATAAAGCAACAAGCTCAAGTGCTTTATCAATGGTTGCTTGAGTATCAAATGATAAACGCGCATCCACTTCTGTTGAAACTAAACCCGGCACTTGCTCCATTAATTTAGAGCCAATTAATACCGCTAGCTTATCAGCTGCTTTTGTTACAACTTCAGTTGCGTCACTGCTTTGTGCTTTTGCCCATGATACGGCTTCGGCAGCAAGTGGGCGATATTTCTCAATTTGAATCGCGTTTAAGATTAGTGATGGGTTCGTTGTTGCATCTTGCGGTTTATATTCGTTGATTGCTTCAAAATCACCCGTGTCAGCAACAACGGTTGTCACTGCTTTAAGTTGTTCTAATTGACTAGACATAGCTATCCCATTCTTATCATACAAAAGTTAATGTAGTGGCTTTAACCTATTATTTGTGCTGAAAAAACAATCTAATCATCCAGAAAAACTGCGCAATAAATCGCCCGTCAGCAGCAAATAATCCTGTTAATAATATTTTTATAATACCTTTACAATCTGGTATTGTTGATATTATCATACAAATAAAGATAATGACTAACAATGTTAGTAAGCAATTAGTGAAAGGTAATTATGTCTCGTTATACGTTGGGATTAGACTACGGGTCGGACTCGGTAAGAGCATTACTCGTTGATGTTGCGACTGGTGAAGAACTTGCCAGCCATTTAGTAAACTACCCGCGCTGGGCTCAAGGTTTATATTGTGACCCAAGTAAAGATCAGTTTCGTCAGCATCCACAAGACTATATTGATAGCCTTGTAGAAGTAGTTAATGGTCTTTGGTCACAAGTTCCAGCGGGTACTGCAGACAAAGTAGTGGGTATGAGCTTTGATACGACTGGCTCAACACCTGTGGCAATTAATAGCCAAGGTACACCACTGGCATTAACTGAAGAATTTGCAGAAAACCCAAATGCGATGTTCATTTTGTGGAAAGACCATACGTCTATTAAAGAAGCAAATGAAATCACTGCAGCTGCCACTAACAACGATGTGAACTACCTTTCACATATGGGCGGTATCTACTCGTCTGAGTGGTACTGGGCCAAAGCATTACATATTTTCCGCGTTGATAGCAGTGTTAAAGCAGCCACATATTCATGGGTTGAGCACTGCGATTGGATGACCGCGCTAATGTGCGGCACAACACACCCTGAAGCATTAAAGCTAGGTCGTTGTGCAACGGGCCACAAACAAATGTGGAACGAGCAGTGGGGCGGTTTCCCACCAAATAGTTTCTTCAGCAATATCGATCCACTATTAGATGGTGTTGTTGATACGTTAAATGCAACTACAGAGCCAAGCGACCAAGTTGCTGGCAACTTAACTGCTGAGTGGGCCGAGAAGCTAGGTTTACCACAAGGTATTGTTGTTGGTTACGGTGCATTTGACTGTCACATGGGGGCAGTCGCTGCCAATGTTCGCCCTGGCGTTTTAACTAAAGTAATGGGTACTTCAACCTGTGACATCACAGTAACGTCAAAAGAGCAACTAGGTGATACTTGCGTTAAAGGTATTTGTGGTCAAGTTGATGGCTCAGTGATCCCTGGGTTAATTGGCTTAGAAGCCGGTCAATCAGCATTCGGTGACTTATACGCATGGTTCAAGAACCTAGTACTTTGGCCAACTCGCCAACTTACAAATCTATCTGACGCTGAGCAAGCGTTAGTTAACAAGCTAGAAGACTCAATCTTAGTTGAGCTATCAAAAGCGGCGGCAGCACTGCCTGTAACAAGCAACGATGTAACGGCGCTTGATTGGGTAAATGGTCGTCGTACGCCAGATGCTGACCAAAGCGTTGCCATGGCATTAACAGGCTTAAAAATGGGCACTGATGCACCTAAGTTCTTCAAAGCGCTTGTTGAAGCAACAGCCTTTGGCGCACGTGCTATCACTGAGCGTTTCCGTAGCGAAGGCGTACCAATCGAGTCAGTGGTTGTTATCGGCGGTATCTCTAAAAAATCAGACTACGTAATGCAAACTTGTGCTGATGTTTGGAATTGCCCAATCGACGTTTTAGAAAGTGAGCAAAGCTGTGCATTGGGTGCGGCAATTATGGCTGCGGTTGCTGCGGGTGAGCACGCAACAGTGGCAGATGCTCAAAAAGTGATGGCGTCGTCTGTATGTCATCAGTATTTACCAAACCCTGATCGCGTTGCTGTGTATGACGAGCTTTATGCCAACTACCAAGCACTTGCAAGCTATGTAAACGGAGACAAAGCATGAGTTTTACAGAACTAAAACGTGAAGTTTATGAAGCGAACATGGAGCTGCAACGTCGTGGCTTAGTAATTTATACCTTTGGTAACGTATCGCAAATCGACCGCGACAAAGGCGTGATTGCGATTAAACCAAGTGGTGTTTCGTACGACCAAATGAAAGCTGACGACATGGTGATCGTTGACCTTGAAAACAACATTGTTGAAGGTTCTATGCGTCCGTCTTCTGACACTAAAACGCATGTTCATTTATATCGCCACTTCGATGCAATTGGCGGTGTAACACACACGCATTCGACCTATGCAACTGCATGGGCGCAAGCAAAACAAAGCATTCCTTGCCTTGGCACAACTCACGCTGACTATGTACACGGTGATATCACCTGTACTCGTGAGTTAACCGATGAGCAAGTGAATGGCGATTATGAATTAGAAACCGGTATTCAAATTACTGATGCGTATCAAGACCGCGATCCGAAAGCTGCACCTATGGTGATTGTTGCGGGTCATGCGCCTTTCACGTGGGGTAAAGATGCCGCTCAGTCTGTATACCATGCCGCGCTACTCGAAGAGATTGCACGCATGGCGTATTTAACACGCACTTTAGATCCACACGCAGCTGAACTTAAAAAAGCAGTGATGGATAAACATTATCTACGTAAGCACGGTAAAAACGCGTATTACGGTCAGAGCAAATAGCAAGAATTTAGAGGATTATTAACATGACGACGATGACGAAAGAAGTCTGGTTTGTTACCGGCTCACAACATCTTTATGGTCCTAAGGTGTTAGAAACGGTTGCCAAAGACAGCGAAGCAATTGTAGCGGGCTTAAACAACGAAGCGAACCTACCAGTAAACTTGGTATGTAAGCCTACCGTTAAGTCACCTGAAGAAATTCACGCTGTTTGCCAAGCGGCAAATACGGATCCTAACTGTGTTGGTTTAGTTTTATGGATGCACACTTTCTCACCTGCGAAAATGTGGATTGCTGGCCTAAGCGAATTACGTAAGCCTTGGTTACACCTTCATACTCAGTTCAATGCAGCCCTTCCTTGGTCTGACATCAACATGAACTACATGAATACGCACCAAAGTGCACACGGTGACCGTGAGTTCGGTTTCATCGGTACTGTAATGCGTAAAGAGCGTAAAGTTGTTGCGGGTCACTGGCAACGTGCTGACGTGCAACAGCAGTTAGATGACTGGTGTCGTGCGGCAAAAGGTTGGGCAGAAAGCCAAACACTAAAAGTTGCGCGCTTTGGCGACAACATGCGTCAAGTTGCTGTGACAGAAGGTAACAAAGTTTCAGCGCAAATTACCTTTGGTTATGAAGTACACGCGTTTGGTGTCGCTGAGCTTGTAAAAGTTGTTGATACTATCACTGAAGAAGAAGTCGATGCACAGTTAGAGCTATATAAGCAAGACTACGTAATTGCTGACGAAACTCTACAAGACGATTACGCAGTGAAAATGCTACGCAACGAAGCACGTTTAGAGCTTGGTATGGAGCGTTTCTTAGAGAAAGGCGGCTTTAAAGCATTCACTAATTGCTTTGAAGACTTATCAGGTCTTTCTGGTCTTCCGGGTCTTGCTACGCAGCGCCTAATGTCGAAAGGCTATGGTTACGGTGGCGAGGGTGACTGGAAAACAGCTGCGATGGTTCGCATCATGAAAGTAATGGGTGAAGGCCGTGACGGCGGTTGTTCATTCATGGAAGATTACACTTACAACATGGGTGAGACTGACCAAGTACTTGGCGCGCACATGTTAGAAGTGTGTCCTTCAATTGCAGCGCAAAAACCACGTCTTGAAGTTCACCAGCACACTATTGGCGTGAAATGTGATGTAGGTCGTTTATTGTTTACTGCAAAACCGGGCGCTGCAATCAACGTATCACCAATTGATATGGGCAACCGTTTCCGCATCTTAATCAACGAAGTAGATACAGTGGCTCCGCCAGCTGATTTACCTCACTTACCTGTTGCTTCAGCGCTTTGGGAACCAAAACCAAATCTATCTGTAGCATCAGCTGCATGGATCCACGCCGGTGGTGCACACCACACTGCATACAGCCAAGCAGTAACAACAGATATGATTGTTGATTTTGCTGAAATGGCTGGCGTTGAAACGATGATCATCGATAACGATACGACGATCCGTGGTTTCAAAACAGAGCTTCGTCATAACGCAGCTTATTACATGCTAAAACGTGGCCTGTAAAACGAATATTTAAAGTACTTGGGCATGTGTTTAGCATGCCCTGTCAAATTTTGTTGTCGATTAAGCCAGTGATGAGCCTTGCTCCTCGCTGGCTTATGCTATTGTGAAGCGAAACTTTTTAGGAGTAGATATGATCGATTTAAGCGCCTACCAAGGCATTATTTTTGATATGGATGGCACCTTAATTGACTCAATGGGCAGTCATTTACAGGCATGGCAAAAAACCTGTGAAGCCTATGGCTATCCATTTGATTACGACTACATGTATAGCTTGGGTGGCATACCGACCGTTAAAACCATTGAAATGCTTAACGAAAAATTTGGCTTAGAGCACGATCCTCTGGTTGTGGCAAAAGATAAACATCAGTTTTGGGTTGATTTACAACACCATCCACAGGTGATTGACGAAACCGTTGCTGTACTTGAGAAATACCATGGTGTATTACCTATGGGCGTGGGCACAGGCGCTGACCGCGAACATGCAATTGATCATCTAACAGATACTAATTTAATTAATAAAATTGGTGCCTTAGTGACTGCAAGTGATGTAAGTAAAGGCAAGCCAAACCCTGAAACATTCTTAAAAGTAGCAGAGCTTTTAGGTGTTGAACCAAGTAAATGCGTAGTGTTCGAAGACACGCAAATTGGTTACCAAGCCGCCAAAAGTGCGGGGATGGATTGCATCATGGTGAAAGACGGCAAAATCCAACTTTAGCGATTAAATTTGCAATGACACCCTTATTTGTATTATAAAACTATAAATACAATTACAAAAAGGTTATTCATATGTCATTGCAATGTGTTTTCCAAGGTTTAAAAACAACTCATCAAACAGCCGGTTCGAACACGAAAAAGTCGCGCGGGCTTTATGCATTGTTGGTGACATGTGGGATTGCCCTTACACCAGCGTGTGCTCATCAAGGAGACAATATGACGACTTCCCCTTCAGCATCAATGACAGCCTATGGCGTACTTGCTGACCAAACACCCGTTAATCAAGTAACACTGACGAACAGCAATGGTATTAGCGTTGATGTGATCAACTACGGTGGCATTATCACGCGTATTGAAACACCTGATGCAAAAGGCGAAATGGGTAATATTGTACTGGGTTTAGATAACCTAGAGGCATACACAAAAGCGACAACTTACTATGGTGCAATCATCGGTCGTTTCGGTAACCGTATCGCAAACGGTAAATTCACCCTAAATGGCACTGAATACCAATTAGCGACTAACGATGGTGACAACCATTTACATGGTGGTGTGCAAGGTTTCGATAAGAAAGTATGGAACATGACACCGTTCACGACGCAAAACAGCGCAGGTGTAACCTTAAGCTTAGTGAGCCCTGATGGTGACCAAGGTTACCCGGGTGAAGTAACCACAGAAGTAACTTACACGCTAACGAATAACAATACGCTAGATATGCAGTTTATTGCTACAACAAGCAAGCCTACCATCATCAATATGACGCAACACAGCTACTTCAACCTAGCGGGTAAAGGCGACATTCTTGATCACCAAATGCAAATTAACGCAAAAGCAATCACCCCTGTGGATGGCGGCTTGATCCCAACTGGTGAGTTGATGGATGTGGCAGGCACACCGTTTGACTTCCGTACAGCTAAAGCAATCGGTCAAGACATCAAAGCAAGTAATGAGCAACTGAAACTTGGTAAAGGTTATGACCATAACTTTGTGCTTAAAGACACGCCAAGCAAAGAGCTTGTAGAAGCTGCGACGGTTTACGAAGCAAACTCTGGTCGTACGTTAACAGTTTACACAGAAGAGCCTGCGGTACAGTTTTATTCAGGTAACTTCTTAGACGGTAGTACTCAGCAAGCGTCTGGCTTAGTGCATAATTTCAGAAGTGGTTTTTGCTTAGAGCCACAGCATTTTCCTGATGCACCAAATCAGCCAACGTTCCCAAGCACAACATTACTGCCAGGTGACGTGTATTCAACACGCATCGTGTACGAATTTGGTACAAAATAAAGGAACACAATCGTGAAAACAACAAAGCTTAAAAGCACAATGCATAAGGCCGGTTTAGCCAGCCTATTTGCCTTGTCTTTTGGCGCTCTGACGGGCTGTCAGACTACGGCTGAAGACAACACAGCCAAAGCAGATGTCGCAGCCACAGCAAAAGCGCCAATTCAAGATAATGGTATTTTTACCAACCCACTTTTTCCTAATGGTGCCGATCCATGGCTTGAGTACTGGGATGGTAACTACTACCTAACCACAACAACATGGACATCTGAGTTAGTGATGCGTAAATCACCAACACTAGCTGGCCTTGCTGATGCAACACCTATCAATGTTTGGTCTGATTCAAACCCTGAGCGTTGTTGTAACTTCTGGGCGTTTGAGTTCCACCGCCTAAAAGGGCCAAACGGCTACCGTTGGTACATGATGTACACAGCTGGTACTGATGGCACTTTAGATAACCAACACTTAAATGTATTAGAAAGTGCTGGTGACGATCCTATGGGTCCATACGAATACAAGGGCGCATTAATGCCTAACGTATGGAACATCGACGGTAACTACCTAACATACAAAGACAAGCTGTATGTGATCTACTCACAATGGCAAGGCGATCAGCAATTAAACATTATTGCTGAAATGGAAAACCCGTGGACATTGAAAGAGAACTCACCGCATACGGTGATCACGCGTCCTGAGCTAGATTGGGAAATCAGTGGCCGTAAAGTAACTGAAGGCGCTGAAATTTTACAGCACAATGGCCGTACGTTTATGACGTACTCAGCGAGCTTCTGTAATACTCCTGATTACAAACTAGGTATGCTTGAGCTTGTTGGTGACGATCCGCTTAAAGCGAGCAGCTGGAAAAAATACGACAAGCCAGTATTTGAGCGTACAGAAGAAGTGTTTGGCCCAGGTCACAACGGCTTTTTCACCTCGCCAGACGGTACAGAAGACTGGTTAGTTTATCATGGTAATGATTCGGTAGAGCACGGTTGTAGCGCGACTCGTTCATTACGTGCGCAAAAATTTACTTGGAATGACGATGGTACACCAAGCTTTGGTAAACCATTAACACCAGGCGTTGAAGTCGCACCGCCATCAGGTGAATACGGCCCACTAGTAACGCGAGTGCAAGGTCAGCGCTATCAATTAGTGAATGCAACAAGTGGCTTATGTTTAGACATTGCAGCTGATCCACAAGATGCACGTGCAGTTCAACGTCAGTGTGCAAGCACCAATGGTCAATGGGTTATTGATGCAACAACAGATGGTTTTGTTCGTTTAGCTAACCGTGAAGACAGTAAGTTCTTAGAGCTTGAAAGCTGTAATGACGCTGATAACGCTAAGGTACAATCTGCAGCATGGCGCAATAACTTCTGCCAGCAATGGAAAGTAGCACCAAGCACAGATGGTAATGTCTCTATTACTAACCGTTACACAGGCAAGCCATTAGCGGTTGCTGGTTGTTCTGCCGCACAAAACCAAGCGGTTTTACAGCAAAGCGACGCAACAGCGTGTGGCGACTGGCAATTACGCCCTATGGGCAGTGTTGTCGTATTAAGCCAACAAAGTGGTAAAGCACTTAGCGTGGCAGATACAGTTAAAGCGGGTACCAATGTTGAGCAACAAGCTTTTACGCATAAAGATGCACAGCAATGGTTCTTCACACCAACAGATACAGGCTATGTAAGCCTTAAACAAAGCGCTGACAGCGAGTTCTGTGCTGCGGTAGCTGATAACGCCTTAGTACCAGGTGCCAACGTAGAAATGGCTTCGTGTGCAGCGAAAACAGCACAGTGGCGTATTGCTCCGGTAGAAGGTGGTGGTGTTATGCTTATCAACCGCTACACAAAACAAGCACTTGGTTTAAGTGACTGTGGTTTAGCTGAAAACACTAACTTCGCACAACAACCTGATTTAGGTAACAAGTGCCAAGTGTTCCATCTGCGTGAACCAAATTAAGTTATAAGTAAAAAATCGACTCAACCAAAGCCACTTCATTTATGAGTGGCTTTTTTGTGGCTGAAGACTGTAAGTTAGCGAGAGTAAAGCTCCAAGCTGAGCGGTGGAGTTGTTATGTGTGGCGTACCTCTCAGCACTTGCTCTGTTCATTTTTGGGTAGGTTGGGTAGAGCGAAGCGAAACCCAACATAATCCCTACACCTTCATAACCCCTAATTAATTAAATAACCTAAAGGCTGCCATTGGCCACTATTTTTACTCAGGCTCAGAGTTTCTAGGGCATGCTCCTTATTGGTGAAGCTTGTTTGAAATTGAACCACTAAATATTCGCCATTAGGCATTCCGGGTAGTGATGAATATTCTTGTACATCAAAATAAGTACGAGACATTACGCGACCAAGGGGAATACGAAGTTGCTCTAATGCCAAGCGCCATTTTGGCTCTGGTGTGGCTGTCTGAAATATGTGATCTGTTTGCTGCCAACTCTGCACGTATTGGCCGCTATCAACAAGCTTAAGCCATGCTCTTGCTGTTTCAATTGAAGTTGAATCTTTTGCTTGAGCAAAAAAGCTCATCCATAAACATGTAATCAATAAACATGCTTTAAACGTAAATCCATTTACTGAAACTAATAAAATGTTACGCATAGAATGACCTTACTTAATTCATGGGATGCAGCCATCTTACGTTTGGGTTGGTTAAATTCTATACTGAAAAAGTGCTATGAGAGGGTTTTTGAAGTGATGTATTAATGCTTATTTCTTATTTTGTGTTTTTGCTCGTTTTAACTGAGAGTGAAGTGTTTAGGTTTATTTTAAATTATATGCTTTTGTTTTTTAAATATAAAAACTATGTTTCTTCACTGCTTATTTTTTAAAGTAGGCGCTTAAAATATTGTGTTTTTAATGGTTAAGGAAGTTTCGTATTTGCTTGATCGATAATTCAGAGCCCGCATTTTCACTGTGTTTTGCCCCTTTTTAGGGAGGTAAGAGGGAGTTAGCGATGGGAGAGTTACAAGAGTAAAGTTGGCTTTGGCAGAAATATACTACCCAAATGTTGGGCCTTAGCTATTTGCCGTCACTTGAAAACCCTGATAATGCAAACTACCTTCAACGATGAACCAGCAAGGGTAAACTTTATATGGATAGTTCGCTTAATTCGTTACGAAAAAAAGCTGAAAAAGACCTGAGTAAAGCAACGCTTGATAGCAATGTTGTTTTGGTTGAAGACAGCAATCTTGATTTTACTATTATCAACAAAGTGTTATCACCTCAATATAATGTTAGCCGCTTCTCAACAGCTGAAGCATTGTTAGAGCAATTAGGTGATCTAAAAGTATCACTTTTCTTATTTGATTATCGGTTGCCCGGTATGGACGGTATCGACCTATGTCAAACCATTCGTAGTGTTCCTGCGTTTGAGCATACGCCCGTAATCATGTTGACGGGCGAAAATTATACAAACTTTGAATATAAGTTTTGGGACGCAGGATGTAATGATTTTATTGCTAAACCCTACAGTGCCGTAACTCTTCAAAAACGTGTAGAAAAAGAGCTGAAATACAGTGCCTTGCTTGAGCAACATAAAGAAGCATCAATGATTGACTCGCTCACGAAAGTTTTTAATCGACGCTATTTAGAAGTGGTGATGAATCAACTGAGTGCAAGGCACGAGTCACCCGAAGTCTCTGTGTTATTACTGGATATTGATTATTTTAAAAAATATAACGACCGTTATGGCCATTTGGCAGGTGATGCAGCGCTTGTATCAGTTACTAACACTGTGAAAAGAGCATTAGCACGCGACACTGATTTTATTTCACGTTGGGGTGGTGAGGAGTTTGCTGTTGTTCTTCCACACACTAACTATGAAGGCTGTCAGTTGGTGGCAAAACGAATAATAGACCTATTGCACGAAGAGCATTTACCTCATGAAGATTCACCCTGTGGCTACTTAACTATTTCAATTGGCGGGGTGACTGCTTCTGAATCTCCAAGAGATTGGAAGACACTTTTCTTAAAGGCCGACGAAAACCTGTACGAAGCTAAAAAGAGCGGTCGTAATCAATACTGTTTAAAGCCAGAGGTCTGAACTTTATACCAACACACTCATCAATACACCGGGATCGCTTATACCTGCTTCTTTTAGCGCGTCGCTAATTGACTGGCTAAGAGACATTATTTGCGTATGGATTTCTATAACCATTTTGGTCTGTGTTTCAACTTGCACTTTAACCGCTTCATCTTCTTGGTTTTTAAGTGCTTGCAGTTTGGCTAATTGCTCTTTGGCAAGTTCAAGCTGTTCTTTGAGTTTTTCTAGTTGTTCAACCATTTTGCGGATATGCGCAGGGAGTTCGCTAGATACTTTTTCTTTTTGCGTGGGCTCTACTTCACGACCAGAGAGTTTATTCATCTCTTGGCTGCTGAGTTTGTAGCCGACTTTGGAGTTGGTATTACTGCTTGCTTTATCTGCATTTGAGATAGTTAACGCACTAGATAATGAGTTAATAGCCATAATGATTGAGTTAAAAGGTAAAGATAGCTATGTATCGGCAAGGGGTACGTGAGCTTTAGAAAATTTATTATCTAGATTACAACCCTGAAACCTGAAATGTCATGCAGTTTTCTGTAAAAGCTTGCTAGATCACTGATGTGTCGGTTTAAAATTTAAAACCGCACATCAGTAAGGTGGATATTTAATTGGCTACATTATTTGCCCATTTCTCGCCTTCTGGGGTACGACGCCATTTAAAGTAACTATCAAGCACATTGAGCGAGTTTTTGTCGGGTACCGGTCCGATTTTTAGCTGTTCTTGAAAGTACATGGTAGTGGGTTTTTCATTATCAAAAGCTGGCCAGTTAGGTAATGTATCATTGTTAGGGTGGCCGTTTTTTGCAAAGTTAGTCCAATATGTTGCCATTGTTTCTGACATTTTTAAGTCATCTTGCGTGATATTTGGATCAGACTTATTCAAGTTCTTAAACATGTAAGCAATTTCATGACCGTGTGCGGAACCATGGTCTTCATCTTTTGCACCCTGCTTTCGTTTAGGGTGATGATCAAAGTAGTACAGGTACACTGGCGCATTACCGTATTGTGTTTGTAACTTTGCCCAGCTCCAGGTATGCCAGCCAAAAGCTACATCACGAACGAGGTTACGAGCACTACGAGGTATACTATTTTTGGCAACAGGGTAGGCGTCTAATAATCTTTCAGCAAAAGGGCCGTAGCGCTTTTTGACTCCAGCGACAAACTTATTCACATCAGGATCCCATACAAAACTCAATCCTTCATCAGAGTTATAACCTATAAGTGCAGGCACATCATTGAATTGCCCTTGTTGATAAAGTTTATATTGATCGTCTTTAATGACATAACCATCAACAATTGGCCATCCGCCAGGTAATGACCAGCCCTTAGGAATAAATTTAGAGGCATCCACTTTTCGAAGCTCTGCAATTGATGATGCGCCAAATTGTTTAACATAGTCGACTCCTTCAGCTTGTGCTTGCTTTAGTGTTGACATGTTTTCTCCAGGGTAATTGATGGTGCGAGTTGGGCCAAATGATCCACCGCTTTGAGAAATCACCTTATTAATTAAACCTTCTGCTAAAGGAGATGCTGCAAGCATACTGACCGAAATTCCACCAGCTGATTCGCCAGCAATAGTCAGATTATTTGCATCTCCGCCAAAGGCGCTAATATTTTTTTTCAGCCACTTTAAAGCCGCTATTTGATCAAGTAGACCATAGTTACCAGACACTCCCGCTTTACTTTCTTTATTTAACTCAGGGTGTGCTAAAAAACCTAATTGGCCTACTCGATACGCAATTGAAACGACAATAACACCTTTATTCGCTAGTTGAGTGCCATCAAAAATAGGATCTGATGAACTGCCAAAACTAAATCCTCCACCATAAATCCATACAAACACAGGGAGTTGCTCGTCTGCTGATTTCGCGGGTGTCCAAATATTCAAATACAAGCTATCTTCGCTGATCCCCGAAACTGGGTTTCCTGCCTGTATGGGGGCGGGTGCATACTTTTTGGCTTCGCGGACTCCTTGCCAGCTTGCAGGTGGTTGTGGCGCTTTCCAGCGTAACTCACCTACGGGAGGTCTAGCAAAGGGCACGCCTTTAAAAACTGTTAAATTAGCTTCAATAGTGCCTTCCAGCGTACCTTGTTCAACATTGACTTGTTTCAGCGATGATGCATGAGTGTTATGAGTTATTAATGTGAAAAATACTAACATTATCAATTTTTTGATTCGTGCTGATGTGTTCATGATATTCCTTTCTAAAACTGTTTAGCCTTGATATCCCAGTGCGGAAACGAGGTATTTTGTGGACTCAAAAAAAGCGCAGCATTGGTGTCATTATTCTTTAGTTGCCAATCGAGCCACTTGATAGCCAGAGTTGAAAATGAGCCCCCATAAGGTTGCTCAAATGTACCTGAGTGACCGGCTGTCCGATGATTTGCAAAGACAATGGGTACGTGGTTAATACGTTGATAGTCAAGTTTTGCATTGTCAGTTGCAATATCAGTTGGCCCACCTACAAGGTAAACTATTGGCGCATGCAGGTTTTTTAGTGATTGTTCATTTGCATCGGCCATAGTCATATCGCCAATACCCGAATTAAACATTAAATAACTACTTATTCTTTTATCGGCAGCTGTGGCGAGGAGTTGTGCGCCACCACACGACTGACCAGCAATAGCTATTTTATTTAAATCGAGTATTTGAAAAAATTCACTAAGAGGGTTAACTGTTTGAGCCGTTGCCCAATCAATAGCTCTAGAGATCATCGCATTGCTAGCCTTATTGAGTTGTCTATCATCTAGGCTGTATTGCATCTTCCCCAGTGCGATGACTAAATACCCATGCGACGCAATATTGCTGAGCATATTCTGAAATGGATATGAGGTATCCATACATCCACCATTGGCAAACACAACAACGGGTAATTTTGATGAGTTTTTGACGGTAGTTAAAAGGTCTTTGGGGCGGTAAATTACATAGTTTTCAAGTGATGAATCGCTGGTTGCAACAGCATTAAAAGAGCCGTTTCCACCACTATCAAGTACTTTTGAATCGATTATTTTTGCCGAGCATAGGTAGGGGATTATGCACAGTGTCGCAATGAGAATACGCAACATATTTAAACACTCCTTATTTATATTATAAATATTACAATACAGTGTGATTTGGTTTTTTGAAAGTAATCTAGATATAAAAAAGCCAGACTGAGTCTGGCTTTTTATGACAACAAACTATTAGGTAAGGCAGCTTACCTTTAATAGTTTACTCTTGTGCAGAAGCTGCATCGTAGAGTGCTTTTATTTCTTCAGCGCTAATCGCACCGTTGAAAATTTTCAGTTCATCGATAGCACCGTGGTATGGTGTATCCCAGTAGTTAACACCTAGAGCAAACTCATTTGTTTCACCAGGAACCGTGAATACACGTGGGAAGCCATCGGTTTCTAGCTGAAGCTCACCGTTAACATACATCTTCAGTACATCACCGTTTGTACCATCAACCGTGAAAGCAACATGTGTCCACTTTTTAGCAGGAATACGGCTATCGAGTTCTGCATTATCGAAGAAGGCACCGTTATTTGCCCACAAACGAGTCTGACCGTTATCCATCTCTGGCACCAAGCTCAACCAAGTATCTGCATTTGCACCCGCGAAGAATGCGGTGGTGTAATTTGTGAAGCTTTCTGGCTTTAGCCACATAGATACTGAGTAATCGCTGGTGGTGATGAGGTTGTCAGGTAAACGAACACCTGAGCCTTCAAGGAATACAGCTTGGCCAATAATACCGTCAACAAAAATTACGTTGCCACCAGTGTTATTGATAAAATCACCGGTCGGTTTACCTGCTGCATATGCACCATTTAATGCACTAAGGTCGCCTTCAAAGCTGAATTCAGCCGGTGCAAGTGATTTTAAAGTTACATCGAATGACTTAGTATCAGTAAAGTTTTTATACTTAATGGTTGCAGTTAGTGTTACTACTTGGTCGCCAGCAGAGGCGCTTGGTTGTGTCACAACAGCTGTGCCGTTAACTGGTTTTAAGTACTCTTCGTTGTTTGACGTCCAGCTAATACCTGATACAAATGGACCTACTCGTGGTAACTCAAAGCTTTCACGCACGGCAGATAGATCACCTAAATCAAGCGCATCAGTTATGAAATCTTCGAATTTAGTCGGATCTGTCAGGTTATTGATTGCTGCACCATTAATGTCTAGGCTGTTTAGCGCGTAGTCATAGACGATGAATTCATCAATTTGACCTTGGAAAGGTAAATTCCAGCCGTAGTTCACACCAAGAGCAAAGTTGCCTGTTTGTGCGCTGAAGAAATCAGGACGTGGCATCGACCCTGCACGCACACCATCACGATAAAGCGTCGCTGTGCCATTAGCATAAGTAATTGCAATATGATTCCAATCCATCACTGCTGGTGAGTCAGAAATGATTTGATTCCACATTTCTGCACCATCATCAGCTAGGTAATAGCTCCACAGCAGTGGTGTAGTTGTAAAGTGCGTATTACCCGGAATTAAACTCATCCAGCGCGTATCTGATGCGGCAGCAAAAAATGTAGGAGAAAAATCTGTTAGCACTGTTGGCTTAAACCAGTATGAAATGGTGTACTCATTACCTGTTACTAATTCATCAGGTAAACGTACACCCGTTGCACCATCAAAGTTAAACGCTTTACCAGTTTGGCCCTCTGCATATGCTGCTGTACCTTTACCCACATTTAATAGGTTGTTGTCTGTTACACCTGCATCATCAAGATTACCTAAGCCATCACTTAGCGAATCTTCGAATGCATAGTGCGCAATCGCATTTTTAAATTCTGGGCGCGCTTTTAGGTTTACATTGAATGTTTTAGTAGTGCTCTGGCCGTTTAAAGAGATATTAGCAGTTAAAGTAACCGCTTTATCACCGCGATCTGGTGTTGGAATAAACACTGAACCTTCACTGGTGATGTAGTATTCATCACTACTTTCCCAGTTAATTGTGGCGCCATCTTTACCTTTAGTTGGTAGTGAATAGCCTTCGTCAGCAATTGATAATTCAGTTTTAATATCTAGTACTTCTTGAACAGTGCTCAGCACGTTTGCAGTAGCCGTAATTTCGTCACGCTTAGTTGCCCAAATGGTTGCACCTTCGCTTGATGTTGCTGATACAGTGACAGCCATCGCTTTAGTTGCATCATCCCATTGCCATTTTGCGACCCCGTAATAAGTGCCTGAATTAAGCTCAAGCTTGATACTTGAGTCATCAATCATGTACCAGATACCAGGATCATCACCCGTTACTGAGTGATCTTCGTTTAGTGCGATATGCATTGAACGAATAGCATCTGTATTAACATCGTTACCGTGGTTGATAAATTTGTAATAACCGTAAAGTTCATCTGCCACAACCATGTTGTCGCCTTCAAGCGGTACATAGCGCTGCGGTGAAGCCATTGGCCAACCTAATGAGTTAATAAACATTTCATGTACGCGAACTTGGTGCGCTGCAGTATTTTCAGGGAACTCAGTAGACGTTTGTGGAAAACGCGTATGCGTAATTAAGATATGACGACCAGTCGCTTCATCATAGTAAGCAGAGTTGTGACCTGGTGATTGGTAGCCCCATGCTGGTGCTGTTTCGCCAAGTTCTTGCGTGTACTCAAAGCCGCCCATTAGTTTTTCACCAACTTCTAAGCCGCCTACTGTTGCAATGTCGTTACCTGCGTTATCTAGGTAAGGGCCGTCCGGTGTTTTTGAGCGAGCAACGCGGATGTTGTAGCCACCATTAAGATCAAACCCAGCAACTGAGAAGAATAAGTAGTAGTATTCACTTTCTGGGCTGTACATTACAAATGCACCTTCCATTGCACGGAAGTCGCCGCCTACTAGCTTTTTACCATAGCCTTGACCTGCTTCTGGCATACCCGTTTCTTCGTCCATTGCTAGCACGAAAATACCGCCAGAGTAAGAGCCGTAAACCATCCAAAGTTTGCCGTCAGCATCATAGAAGGCTGCAGGATCAATGGCGTTAGGATCAACGGCACCATTCCATGTTGTTTGGCCGTTATCAAGTGGGTAAGCTGAAAATTCTTCTGCTGAGCGATAACCACTGCGTAAGAAAATACCTTTGTTTTTATATGGGCCTTCAATATTGTCAGCCTCAGCTAAACCAAGGTAAGAGCGGTTCCAGCACACTTCATCAACAACATCCGGCGTATCTGGGTTATCTTGTGCGCAGTGGTTGTAGTAGAACCAGAACTTGCCATTTGGCGCCTGAATAACATCAGCAGCCCAGTTTCCTGTGAAACCGTCTGTCCATTCAATGCCTTCGGCAATTTCACCTGTGTAGTTGTAATCAAATAATGGGCTTTCATTAACGGCTTCGTTAGCTGAAAGGCTCGAAATCATTTCCCAGTTCAAGAGATCAGTCGATTTAGCGGCAGCAAGGTGTGAACCAAAAATATAATATGTGTCGTCAACTTTAACGACAGAAGGATCGTGCACGCTTACATTGGTAACCATTACGCTACCAGATTCAGTGTATTCAACACTGCTGCTTACAGTCGGTTTTGCACTTTGCGGCTGTGCAACCGCTGGTACAGAGTCCAGTTTAGTACCTTCTTCTTTGCCACAACCTGTCACAGCCAAAGAGCAGGCTATGACCATGGCTAATTTATTTAATTTCATTTTATGTGTCCTCTTGAAACTGGGATTCATTTTTTATTCGATTGTTGTCAATAAAATTGCCGCGCGCCTATATCAAACTAATAAGAACGTAGTATTGTAATTTTATAGTACTATTTGAAATGTGCAATTGTTTTTGCAAAAGTAACCTTTGTGTAAATTGCTTGGTCTTTTTGTTTACATAGCGTGTGGCGTTATTGTGATTTTTTTGCAAGTTGCAATTTTGCTGCTTTTTGCTTATTTGGGGTTGGGCATTAAATTTGTATATATAGAATATTTGAGCAATTAAAAAGGGCTCTAACAGAGCCCTTTTTAATATTATTTGTCTTGTTTACTAAGACCTTCAGTGGTCATAATAATACGCTTAAGTGTGCCATCTTCGTTGTAATAAAGAGGCTCTATCGCAACTGAGCGGCGAAAACGCCCGCCACTTGGTTTGCCATCAATTGGTGGTACGGCACCCGTATGGTAAATAAAGTAGTCTTTACCTTTGTATTCTATAATTGATTGGTGGTTGGTTTCACTGTTACCGGCTATCTCATTCAAGATACCTTTATATTCCCACGGTCCATGAATGCTTTTACTCATGGCATAACAGATCTTCTCAGGGAACTCACATGCGTACGATACATAGTAATTGTCGTTTTTCTTATGAACCCATAGCGCTTCGGTAAAGTTTGGTAAATCAAGCGTTTTAATTTCACCATCAAGAGACAATAAGTCGTCGCTTAGCTTTACGTATTTTGGCATTAGGTTACCAAAGAACATATAAGTATCGCCGTTTTCTTCTGTATAAATAGCCGGGTCGATATCGTCCCAATCATTTGGCGTGTGCTTGGTCATATCGTCAGTAACAAGCGCATGGCCAATGGCGTCTTTAAATGGGCCTGTCGGTGACTTAGACGTTGCAACACCAATTGCAAAACCTGGTTTTGTATCGTTGTGGCGAACTGTGGTAAAGAAATAGAAAGTGCCATCACGCTCAATCATGTGCGAAGCCCACGCTTCGCCTTTTGCCCACTTAAAGTCTGTGGCTTTCATGATTGGGCCGTGTTTTTTCCAGTTCACCATGTCGGTAGATGAAAAGGCAAGCCAGTCATGCATTTCAAAAAATACATCATTATTAGGGGCTTCATCATGACCTGTATAAAGGTATACGGTGTCATTGTGAACAAGTGCAGCAGGGTCTGCAGTAAAAACATCGGTGAATAATGGGTTTTGTGCAACGGCTAAGCTGCTCGAAAAAAGCAGTGGTAGCGCTAACGCTTTCAATTTACTCATGAGTGTCCTCTGTGGCTAATTGTTGTTTTAAATTCAGCTCTTTACTCATTCGCAGATAATACACAGTGTAAGGCGGATTATACTGAGTAACTGATTGTTTACATGAAACAATTCATTGGAAATGAAGCAAAAAACCTTAATTGTATTATTGTATCTTTATTTCAATAGTAACAGTAAAATACTTTACGTAAATAATTTGTTGGTCTTTTTTCCTACACTTCACGCCTTTAAAATAAAACTATGCTTTTAATCTATTGAAATTTATTGGTTTATTGTTTTTTGATGTGTGTTTGTTTTGTCTTTTACATTGTTCAAATATTTTTATTAATACGCTTTACACTAGCGAGATGGTTTTATTTTTAAATTAATATAATCGGTTGATCTATAAATAATCATACAATATGATTAAAATTGTACTGCAATACTTTAAATCAAATAGAGACTTAATCACGCACCGTTTTGACAACACGCGATGCACAATGCAGTGAGCACTCTTCGGTAACTGAATGGGGAAAGTTCAGACACCGATATAACTATAATTTGGAGAACACCGCTTATGTTTAAAAGAACACACATAGCCAGTGCTGTAATTATGGCATTTACCTGTCAATTTGCTTTTGCTCAGGAGGAAGCGCCAAACACTCCTGAGAATAACGTTAATGAGATGGAAGTTATTCAAGTATCAGGTATTCGCGGCAGTTTAAACAAAGCGTTAGATGAAAAACGTGCAAGCGTTCAAATCGTGGATGCAATTGTTGCTGAAGATATTGGTAAATTCCCTGATAACAACGTAGTTGAAGCATTACAACGTGTAACTGGTGTACAAACAACGGGCCGTGGTGCTGGTGAAGTAAGTGCAGTTTCAATTCGTGGTCTTACTGACGTTAATACAACAATCAATGGCCGCGCTATCTTTACAGGGGCTGGCCGTGATGTGTCATTACAAGACATTCCTGCAAGCCTTTTGTCTGGTGTAACAGTTTTCAAAACACGTTCAGCTGATCAAATTGAGCGCGGTATCGCAGGTGCGATTGATATTAAAACACATCGCCCTTTTAACTTTGATGGCGAGAAAGTGGTTTTAGCTGCCCGAGCTATCTATTCAGACCAGCCAGATGAAGTTGATCCGAATATCAGTGCGTTAATTAGTAATCGCTGGGAGCTTGATGGTGCTGGTGAGTTTGGCGCATTAGTTAATATCTCTTATGCTGAAACTAATTATCGCGATGATACGATGACTGCTGGTGCTGCATTCCCATTTTTTACTGATAAACCTGCCGTTGGTTATTCACCTTATTCTCGTATTCCAAATAATGACTCTCAAGGTAATTTAGTTTGGCAGGCAGGGCTTGAGGGGGGGTTACCTTCATCTGCAGGCTCTACTTTAAATGTTGATGGTGTACCAACCGAGTACTTGCTAGCTCGAGATGCGATCTTCGGTACCTCTTTTACTGGTGTGCGTAAACGTCCAGCTGCATCAATATCACTTCAGTGGGCTCCAGATGAAACACTAGAAATTACAGCTGAAGGCTTTTATACAGGCTATGAGAATCAATCTCAAAATGCATTATGGTTCTCAAATACCTTTGAAAACGGTAACGGTTTTATTGAAACACCAATCGTTTTTGATGGTACTAACGTGGTTAAAGAAAAGCAGGCAATTGGTGCTGGTGGCTTTCAGAGTGGCGACTCTAACTCTGAAAAAACAGACAGCTACTTATATGCATTAGGTGCAGAGTGGCAAGCCAGTGATTATCTAACAATTAATACTGAACTTGTTTATCAAGAAAGTGAGTTTGAAAGTGACTTTTTTGGTATGCGGTTTAACCGAGTTGCTCCAGGTTTAGATGTAGATTTTAATGACAACGACGGCATGCCAGGCATCGCGTTTTGGGATGATCCTAATACTTCAGTAAATGAAGCTGATATGGCAGCCATTGAAAACTGGAATGCCAGTACACTATACGATAATGGTGGTGGTAATCGAGGAGATGCTCTCACGTTTACCTTTGATGCGGAATACTTAATTGGTGGTACATATTTCGATAAAGTTAAATTTGGTGGTCGCTATGAAAGCCGCACAGCAGAAGAATTTACACGTACTCAAGAAAGTGGCATTGCGAATACATCTCTTGCAAGTTTAATTGAACAACTTGCAGCTGCAGGGGCATCAGGTGATGGTTCAGGTGTAGTCTATCAAGTGGATGATTATTTGGATGGCCGTGCAGATGTTTTTGATAGTTTTATTACTGCTGATGGTGGTTATTTACTAAGTAATGCGAATGAGATCCGAGGAATTTACGGGCTTGAAGCTGAAGATAAATATAAAACGTTTGATATTGAAGAAGATTCATACGCACTTTACGCAACAACGAATTTTTACTTAACAGAAAATATTAGTGGTGAAATTGGTGTACGTTATGTGAGCTATGAACAAGATATGAAGTTCACAGCTGAAACAGGCACTAATACCAATGTATTTGATACCAGTGCTGCAACAGCAGATGTAAGTAAAGTTTTACCAAGCTTAATGCTTAACTGGAATATTACAGATGATCTAGTAGGTCGTGTTGCGTACACAGAAACACTACGTATGCCTAACTTCGCAGACTTAAATGCACTTCAGTATTGGACGGATCCACTTACAGAGGGAGCTATTTATGGTGAAGGCACTGGCGGTAACCCAGAATTAAAACCAACAGAATCAAAAAACTATGACGTATCGCTAGAATGGTACTTTGCAGATACAAGCTCTCTTTATGCTGCTTACTTTAAGCGTGAGATTGAAGGCTTAGTTGTTCCGGGACGTAAAACTGTTGTACGTGAAGGTAATGACGGTGTAACCCGTCCATATGTTTTAAGTGCGCCGGTCAATGCCTCTAACGGTGAGTTATCAGGTCTGGAGTTAGGTTTAGTTTATTTCCCTGAAGAATTACCTGAGTATTTAAATGGCTTAGGTGTGCAAGCAAGTTTCACACTACTTGATTCTTCACAAGATACCCCTGATTTTGATGAAGCTGGTGATATTTCTGGGTATGTTGAATCAGAAATGGCCGGTGTTTCTGATGAATCATACAGCATCGTAGGTATCTACGAGCGTGACTCGTTCGACATGCGTTTATCATATGTATGGCGTTCAGAGTTCTATACAGGTAATGAGGCGGCAATCTTTGCTAACCCTCTTCAGTTCTGGAGTCGTCCTGAGCAAAGCTTAGACTTTCAGTTTAGCTACAATGTGAATGAAGACTTTGTAGTGACCTTTGATGCAACGAACATTCTAGATGATGTATATCAAAGCTACTATGGAGAAGGTAACGATAATTTATTTAACTTTAGCAATGCGATTTACTCACGCACATTCGCACTTGGTGCACGTTACTCGTTCTAATTTTCTTATATAGACCCAAAAACCCCGACTTAGCTCGGGGTTTTTATTGTCCTAATATCTGATTCGAGTCAACAAAACTCACATAGCAGAATATATTTAATATTAATATAGTATTTATTTTTGAAGGGCAACAATCACATTTGTCTTTGCATTACGCTTTTTTATTTTAACTTTATGATATTAAATGGCTTATTTTTTTATGGGCGTAAAGAACTGCATGTTCTAATCGATTATTATTTTTGTAATGTAAGTTGACTGTTAATTAATCATACAATAATATTAATAAAGGCAGCATACAATTAACATAACTAAAATAACCCTATAAGTGCACTGACAACAAGCATCGTAAGTATGGGGGGGACAGAAGGACCACCTTCTGGGTAAACAGAATCGGAGAGCAGCACACATGTTCAAAAAAACACACATAGCAAGCGCTATACTGATGGCAGTTTCATGTCAGTTAGCATACGCTCAGGAGCAGCAGGATACACAAAGTGAGGCTGGTGATATTGAAGTGATTCAAGTCTCAGGTATTCGTGGCAGTTTAAATAAAGGCTTAAACATTAAGCGTCAATCATTCCAAGTTGTAGACGCTATTGTGGCAGAGGATATTGGTAAATTCCCAGACAATAATGTTGTTGAAGCATTGCAGCGAGTTACGGGCATACAGGTTACAGACCGAGGCGCTGGAGAGGTAAATACTGTTTCAATTCGTGGCTTAACTGATGTAACAACGACAGTTAATGGACGACAAATATTTACAGCAGCAGGACGAAGTGTAGCGCTTGCAGACATTCCCGCCGCTTTATTAGAAAGCGTTGATGTGTACAAAACGCGTTCAGCTTCTCAGGTGGGCAGTGGTATAGCCGGGCAAATTGATATTAAAACACAGCGACCATTTAATTTTGATGGCTCGAAAGTGGTGGTTTCTGCGCGCGGCATTTATCAAGAACAAGCTGAAGAGCTAGACCCTAATGTGTCGGTACTTGCGAGTAACCGCTGGGAATCGAATATTGGTGAGTTTGGTGCATTAGTTAACGTTTCATACGGCGAAACAAATTATCGTGACCAAAATATTGCAGCGGGTGCGATGGTGCCATTTATGACACTAAATCCAGCTGCTGGATTTGGCCCACTAGAACGAATACAAACTACTGATGGTCGAGTGAGCGAAGAGCTTATATGGCAGCCAGGCCTTGAAAATGGTTTACCGTTTCAATCCGGTTCAACACTCAACATAAACGGTGTTCCAACCGAGTATTATTTATCGCGTGATGCTGTGTTTGCCAGTGACTTTACCGGTAAGCGTGAACGTCCAGCGGCGAATATTGCTTTACAATGGCGTCCTAACGATGACTCTCAGTACACATTCGAAGCTTTCTATAATGGCTTTCGTAATGAATCATTTAACGCACTAAGTTTTACCTTTGTTGATTGGTGGGGCAATGTTGATACGCAAAATCCGCCTGTAACTTTTGATGGTACTAACATCATTAAAGAGCGTTATGTTGATGCCCCATATGGGTTTAATAGTGGTGACTTGACTGTAAGCAAAACAGATAGTTATGTATTTGCACTTGGTGGTGAATGGACTATTACAGATAATTTTAATCTTGCATCAGAAATATATTATCAAGATAGTCAATATGAAACAGACTTTTTAGCAATGCGAAGTGAACGCGTGGCTTATGGTTTAAATGTTGATTTTAATGATAAAGGTGGCATTCCTTCTTTAGAGTATGCTGATAATCCCGACACCGCAGCCAATGAAGCTGATTTAGCTGACACCTCGCAGTGGAATGTCGCTCAGCTATATGATAACGGTGGGACATCGAAAGGTGATGCACTAACTTTCACTTTAGATGGTGATTTATTCGTTGATAACTTTGGTTTTGATACTGTTTCGTTTGGTGTGCGTTATGACAGCCGTGGCGCGACTGATTCAAGCCGTGAAGCTGGCGGTGGTATTTTAGGTCAACCTCTTAGTTCATTAGATGAAGGTCTTGCATCAATTAACGAAGGTTTTTTTGACGGTAACGCAAATTGGCCATCAAGTTGGGTTGTACCAAATGGTCACTATATTTATAACAACCGCGCTTCGTTCCGAGAGCTTTACGGTATTAATGCCGATGATGTCGTTTTAGAAAAGACCTTTGACATTGATGAAACATCCTATGCAGCGTATGTACAGGGTAATTTTTCAACTTCGCTGTTTGGCCTAGAATTAGATGGTCAGCTGGGCTTGCGTTACGAGCATGCAAAAGCCGATATGACTTTTTTTGATATCGACCAAAACCCAACCGCTGTTAGTAGTGCAGAAAATAGTTCTTCTGCGTTATTGCCTAGTATTGTGCTTCGTTATCACTTAAGTGAAGATGTGATTGCGCGTGCAGCATATACAGAAACAATACGTCGACCAGACTTTTCTCAGTTAAACTCTTTTATTTATTACACCGAAGATGTAACTAATATTGGCTATGGTACTGCTAGCGGTGGTAATCCTGATTTGAAACCGGTTGAGTCGCAAAACTATGACTTAACACTTGAGTGGTACTTCTCTGATGATGGTTCACTTTACGGCACGCTATTTAAGCGTGAAATAGAAGGATTTGTATATGGCTCAAATCGTATTGTTCAATACCAAGGGCCAGATGATGAAGCGCCATACCCGTATATCTTAAATCAACCTGATAACTCATCAAATGGTACTTTAGATGGTCTTGAGTTAGGGTTAGTGTATTTTCCAGACAATTTACCTGATTGGTTAATGGGGGCGGGTATTCAGGCAAGTGCGACTTTCCTAGACTCAGAACAAGAGCTTCCGGTTTACGAAGATGGCCAGCTTACAGGTTATGATAAACGCGATATGTTCGGTGTTTCAAAATCATCATATTCAACCGTGCTTATTTATGAGCGAGATGATTTTGATATGCGCTTAGCTTATGTGTGGCGTGATGACTTCTTAAACAACTATGAGGCCGCTCAATTTGCTAATCCGTTAGGTGTTTATCGTCGTCCAGAGCAGAGCTTAGATTTTCAGTTAAGTTACGATATCAACGAAGATTTCATGGTCACGTTTGATGGTACAAACTTAACAGAAGAGATTGCACAGACTTACTATGAGTACCCAACTACTCATAACTCAAATAGTGCATTATTTAGCCGCACATTTGCGCTTGGTATTCGTTATTCTTTCTAATTTTCTTAAATAGACCCAAAAACCCCGGCTTAGCTGGGGTTTTTTATTGCTGAAAAGCAAGCGTTTGTTATCGGTCGAAAAGAGTTGCGATTTAATAAGTATGATAATACTATGAATTAGATTAGCATTAAATTTACAAAAATAACGAACGCTATGGCCAAGCTGTGTAATATCTAAGGCTGTAAATTTATTTGATACGCAATGTTGAGGGTTTTCGACATTGCTTGAAATAGTGAGTTGCGACTCATTATTGACCAATTAGGGTGTTGTTGTATGGAATCTCAAAAGTTATCCGTTGTAGAAAAGGTCGGCTTTGGTGCCGGTGACATGGCAGTGAATGTCATGGTTGCAGCGTTATTCTATTTTATGTCTTTCTTTTACACCGATATCTACGGACTTGATCCGGTTGATATGGGTGTGTTGTTTTTAGTGGCGCGTTTTGTTGATGCCTTTACCGATCCATTAATGGGGGTGATCACCGACAAAGTGAAAACTCGTTGGGGTCAGTTCCGTCACTGGTTCTTATTTTTATCAGTACCTTATGGTTTGTCGGTCGTACTGTTATTTACCACGCCTGATTTCGACTACAACATGAAGTTAGCTTGGGCTTATGCCACTTACCTGTTTGCGACCTTGATGTTTACCGGTGTTGCTATCCCTTATATTTCTTACATTGGTGTATTAACTGCCGATCCTAAAGAGCGTTTGTCAGCCAATGGCTACCGTATGTTCTTCGCTAAAATTGCTAATGTAGTCATTGTATTTTCAGTTCCGCTACTTGCCTCATATTGGGGAGATGGCAGCTTATCGTATGGTTATAAACTGGCAATGGCATTGGTATCAGCATGTGCTGTTGCGTTGTTCTTGTTCTGCTTTTTTACTACCCGCGAACGTATTACTCATGAGCCACAAACCGAAGGCGTGCTTACGCAATTAAAAGTACTACTTAAAAACGACCAGTGGTTACTACTATGTGCTGCATGTGTACTAGGTACGCTTGGTTATGCGATTCGTGGCAGTGTTGCTATGTATTACGCAACGTATTATTTAGGTGTACCAGACTTAGCAGGTGCCTTTACCAGTGCGGGTATTGCTGCATCTATTGTCTCTATGGTGGCAAGTACGTGGATCACGCAGCGTTATTGTAAAATGAAGCTATTCCGTCAATCACAAATTGCCGTGTTATTCATCTCATTGCTAATGTATTTTGTGGTGCAACCGGGTGATGTGATGATGGCGTTTGTGCTTTATATCATCTTGTCATTTGTGGTTGATTTACACGCGCCAGTATTCTGGTCTGCAATTGCTGAAGCTGTAGATTACGGTGAAATTAAAGACGGTGTTCGTGCATCAGGTCTATCGTTTGGCGGCATTTCATTCTGCCAAAAAGCTGGTGGCGGTTTAGCTGGCTTAGCAGGTGGTTTATTACTGGCATTCTTTGAGTACAAGCCTAACGTTGAGCAAACCGAGTTCACCCTAATGGGCTTAGCACTGATGCTAACTATCATTCCAGGTGTATTTCACGCCTTACTAGGTTTGATCTTGAAAAAATACAAAATTACCGATGAGTACTATACGGATATGGTTATTCATAAACGCCTACCAAAATAACCACTCTTTAAATGCGCACATTAAACGGGGTGTGCGCTTTGCTCTTTAAAATAACAATTCGCTGGGAGGCAACAAACAGTATGAACACATTAAAAGTTAGCTATTTAGCAAGCATTTGTGCTGCATTATTAACTGTGACCGGTTGTAGTGAGCTGCCAACAGATAGTAAACGCGCTGCTTCTGTAGAGCATGCTGAACATACCAGCGAACAACATTTATTTGCCCTAAACCAAGTAAGTTTAAGCGCCAGCCCGTTTTTACATGCGCAGCAAACTAATGTGCGTTATTTATTGGCACTTCATCCTGATCAGCTACTTGCTCCTTACCTGCGTGAAGCTGGCCTTGAACCAAAAGCGCCTAATTATGGCAACTGGGAAAGCACAGGTCTTGATGGCCATATTGGTGGTCACTACCTTTCTGCCTTGAGTCTTGCGTGGGCAGCCACCGGTGACGAAGAATTAAAGCAGCGTTTAGATTATATGCTAAGCGAGCTGGATCGCGCTCAACAAGCCACAGGTGGTTACTTAGGCGGTATCCCAAATGGCGATGAAATGTGGCAGCAGATTGAAAAGGGTGAAATCAAAGCCGATTTATTCAGCTTAAACGACCGCTGGGTACCGCTTTATAACATCGATAAAATTTTCCATGGCTTGCGTGATGCATACGACGTAGCCGGTAGTGATAAAGCCAAACAAATGCTATTTAAGTTAGGCGAATGGTTCTTAGCGACCACTGCAAAGCTAACTGATGAACAAGTTCAACAAATGCTGTATTCAGAGCATGGTGGCTTAAATGATGTGTTTGCTGATATGTACTTTATTAGTGATGATGAGCGCTACTTAAAACTAGCCCGCCAGTTCTCTCATAACATCATTATTGAACCCTTATTACACAAAGAAGATAAGTTAACTGGCCTGCATGCCAATACGCAAATTCCAAAAATTATTGGCATGTTGAAAGTTGCAAATGCCAGCGATGACAAAGCATGGCAGCAAGGTGCTGACTTTTTCTGGAAAACCGTCAGCCAAGAGCGCTCAGTATCAATTGGCGGTAACTCAGTACGTGAGCATTTTCATGATAAAAGTGACTTCACGCCTATGGTTGAAGATGTTGAAGGCCCAGAAACCTGCAACACTTACAACATGATGAAACTTAGTAAGTTATTGTTTTTAAAAAGCGGCGATACGCGCTATTTAGACTATTATGAGCGCGCCACATATAACCATATTTTATCGTCACAACACCCAGAGCATGGTGGTCTTGTGTACTTTACCTCAATGCGTCCTGGACATTACCGTATGTATTCGTCAGTGCAAGATTCAATGTGGTGTTGCGTAGGCTCAGGTATTGAAAATCACAGCAAATATGGTGAGCTGATTTATAGCAATACTGGCAAAGAGCTATGGGTAAACTTGTTTATTCCAAGCACGTTAAATTGGCAACAGCAGGGCTTACAGATCACGCAAGAAAGCCAATTCCCAGATGATAACAAGGTCTCATTGACCGTGAATCGTTTGTCTGAAGGGCAAAGTGCTGAGTCGGTTATTCATATTCGTAAACCGTCTTGGCAACAAGGTGAGTTGAGCTTTACTTTAAATGGACAAGCTGTCAGCGCAATCGAAAAAGACGGTTACTACAGCATCAGCCATGCATGGCAAAGTGGTGATAAACTTGCCTTTGAGCTTAACCCTAAGCTTTATACTGAGCAGCTACCAGATGGTCAGCATTATTATTCGGTGATGTACGGACCTGTTGTAATGGCCACTAAAGTAAAAGCATTTGCCAATGAAAAGCTTAACTTTGTTGCTGATAATAGCCGTATGGGCCACATTGCCGCAGGGCCGACTTGTCCGCCAGAGGCTCTACCAATTATGCTGAGCGAGCCTGAAAAATTTATTGCCGATCTCACTCGTAAACCGGGCCAAGAGCTCGCATTTATCGCCGATAAAAATGTGGCAATTGCCAAGCAAGGTATCGATAACACTAAGAGTACAGAGCTAATTCCGTTCTTCCGCTTACACGATAGTCGCTACCAAGTGTATTGGCCGCAGCAAAGCGAAGCTGAGTTCACGCAATTTGTTGCCGATGCAAAAGCAGCGGAGCAAGCGAAAGAGCAGCTTCGTTTATTAACCGTTGATCAAATTACGCCGGGTGAGCAACAACCAGAAGTTGAACATGGCTTTAAAGGTGAAGGAACCCGTGCAGGTGTTAATAATGGCCACCATTGGCGCGATGCGACAGGTTGGTTTGAGTATCAGCTTAGTAACCCAGAACAAAAAGCGGTTGCTTTGCGTGTTCGCTATTTTATTGGCGATGTGAATCGTCATTTCTCAATTAATTTAAATGGTGAGCAATTAGCAGCAGTTAGTTTGCCTGTAGGTAAACCAACTGATGAGTTCTACACCATTGATTACCCGTTAACAGAAGCCATGAAAAAGTCGAAAACGCTTATCTTACGTTTTGCTGCCGACAAAGACTCTGTTGCCGGTGGTATCTATGGTATTCGTTTAATTAACGCACAATAAAGAGTTGGCTATGTTAAGCAACAATGTGTTTGCGACGGCTAAAGAGCATGTTTTACCGTCGCTTTTAGATAATAGCGCTGAGCAACACAGTTTTTACCACACACCGACAGGGCTTGGTTATCGAGTAATTGAACAAGGTCAGGGCGGTAAGCCTAGTTGGGATGCCACAGTGACTGTGCATCAACGGGTTACCCTTAAAAATGGTCGGGTGTTATTCGATACTCGCAAGCAAGGTGCTGCTGTAGAGTACGAAATTGCAGAGGCGATAGTGGGCTTGCAAGAAGCATTGCAATTAATGAATAAAGGCAGTCGCTTTGAGGTTTTAATTCCTGCACACCTTGCGCGCGATGTGTACAGCTCATTTATTGATAAAAAGCATCAGCAAGGTTGTCAAAGCCCCATGCTCGTTGATATTACCTTGGTTGATTTTAATTAATAATATCTAACTGGAGCCTTAAGCTAGCTTGCTTAAGTAAATAAAAAACCTGCAATTTGCAGGTTTTTTTGGTTTGAATAATTACTTTGTGAGCTTGGTTTTGAGCTTATTTAGGTCGGCGGGGTTAACAACCGGCCAATCGTTTTTCCAGCTCATAGGTAAAATACGTAGCTTTTGCACGCCGTTGTCGGCGGTTTCGTAGGCGTGTAATACTAAATAGTCTTTGCCATCAAAGGTGTATGCAGCATTGTGGCCAAGAGCAGCCCAATCTTTATTACCTTCAATAACTAAGCTACCACCGCCATCAACCATAGATCGACCTTGCTGATCTAAATATGGCCCTTCAACGTTTTTGCTGCGACCTACGCGTACATTGTACGTACTTTTTACCCCTTGGCAGCACTTATCAAATGATACAAACAGGTAATAATAGCCATTCTTTTTAAAGATATAAGGTGCTTCAATCGGACCATGTTCCGTGTTTGGACGACTCGCAATGTGGTGCCATTTTTCAGGTTTTGCTAAGCGCACCATGTCATCATCAAGTTGTACTAGTTTTAAGCCGCCCCAAAACGAACCAAAGCTCATCCACGGTGTACCGTTATCATCTTCAATAATCGCAGGGTCGATCGCGTTCCAATCGTCACGATCGGGCACAGACTCGACTACAATACCGTAGTCAATCCACTTGTAATCAGGTGACGATGGGTCAAGGGTTTCGTTAACTGTTACACCAATTGCCGAAGTGTTTTTGCCAAATGCAGAGACTGAGTAATAAAGGTAAAACTTACCATTTTTCTCGTACACATCGGGTGCCCATAAGTGGCCACCAAAATTAGGTGACACGCGTTTTGCCCAGCTAGGCTCGTCTTTAAATACCCGGCCTGTAAGTTTCCAGTTGGTTAAATCTTTAGATTCATAATAGGTAATACCAGGGCCTGTGCTAAATACATAATATGTATCGCCTTCTTTCGCCATCACTGGGTCATGTACTTCAACTTGCTTTGCAGATACGGCTGCGGCAGAAAAAAGTAGCCCTGTTGAAAGCCACTTCATCGCTTGTGTCACGTTACTTACGGGTCTCATGCTTGAATACCTTTTGTTGTTTTAACTCTTGTGTTCATCCAGCTACTATATAATATGTAATACAATATTAACAATAAAATCGAGACGAAATACAGGACACATTATGCTCAAAAAAATATCTCGGCTAACGCTTGTTAGTGCGTTAAGCGCCTCGTCATTGTCAGCCTTTGCTGATGCTAATAGTAGCAAGACTTTAGCGCCTATTGATAACCCCATTGTACTTAAACGTGCTGATCCTTGGTTAGTTCGTGATGAAAAAAGTGGCTGTTATACGTTTATAGGTAGTTCGCCGAAATTTGATGAAATTGAGCTGCGCCAAGCTTGTCGTTTAAACGATTTAAAATTAGCTGAGCCGAAGGTTATTTGGCAAAAGCGCGATAAAGGCCCAATGAGTGTCAATATTTGGGCCCCTGAGCTACATCAGATTGATGGCAGTTGGTATATCTACTTTGCCGCAGGTGATATCGAAAAGCCGTTTAGTATTCGCATGTATGCACTTAAAAACGACAGCGCTAACCCGATGCAAGGTGAGTGGCAAGAAATGGGGCAAGTCACCAGTCACCTTGATAGTTTTTCGCTTGATGCCACAAGTTTTACGCACAAGGGTAAGCGTTACATGATTTGGGCGCAGCAGAACCAGCCTGCAACCTATAACTCGGCTTTATGGTTAGCTGAAATGGACTCACCAACATCAATTAAAGAACCGATTATTGCGATTACAGAGCCAACCCTAGAGTGGGAAGTGCAAGGCTATAAGGTCAACGAAGGTGCTGCTGTTATCACTCATGGCGATAAAATATTTGTCACTTATTCAGCCAGTGCCACCGATCATCGATATGCAATGGGCTTGCTATGGGCAGATGTGAATGCTGACTTACTTGACTCTGCTAGCTGGCATAAAAAGGCTGAGCCGGTGTTTACCAGCAATGCTGAGCTAGGTCGTTTTGGCCCTGGGCATAACAGTTTTGTAAAAGCTGAAGATGGTGTAACCGATTTAATGATTTATCACAGTCGTGACTATAAAGAGCTCAAAGGCACACCGCTTACAGACCCAAATCGCCATGCGCGAGCACGCATTATTACGTGGGATAAAAACGGTTTTCCAGTGTTCTCACCAGAACTCGCAGACTAAAAAAGGGCGCCAATTGGCGCCCTACAACTTTGGGAACGAACGATTACCAGAAGCGGTAGTAAATAAAGGCAGTAATACCAATAATACCTGCGGTATGAATGTAATCCCACTTATCTAAGCCGGCAGCCACTTCTTTCATGGTTGCTTTATCTAGGCTTGAGAAAGTAAGACCTTTCAATTGTTCTTCGTCTGCTTGCTTGGTGAACATACTCACCACAATCATAATCGCAACGACCACGACAAATAGCAGAATACAGTAATACAACCAGTTCATCGTGGTGATCCATGCAAATGATGAACCTGTTAAATCATCTTTAAATGGCAGCAACACTAAGCGGATCATACCCAGTACAAACCCTGATACTAAGCCCACAAAACCCGCTGTTGGAGTGATGCGTTTACTACATAAACCGAGTAAGAATACCGCAGCAATACCTGGTGCAATAAGAGACTGCACACTTTGCAGATATTCATAAAGCACATCGGCAATTAAGCTCATCACGGGTATCCACAGAAGACCTAATATAACAATAACGATAGTGGCAATACGGCCTACTTTCAGAAGGTGCTTCTCAGATGATTCTGGTTTGAATTTCTTATAGAAATCAATGGTAAATAAGGTTGCTGATGAGTTAAATAATGATGCTAAAGAGCTCATAAGAGCCGCTACTAAACCACCGATTACAATCCCCTTTACGCCCGCTGGTAATAGCTCAGCAACTAACGTTGGGAAGGCTTGGTCAGCAGTTTCATAGCTAATAATACCTTTAACATTCAATGCGTATGCAATCATGCCTGGTACTAAGAAGATAAATACAGGAAGTAATTTTAAGTAACCGGCGAACATGGTACCGCGACGGGCTTCTTTAATGCCTTTTGCGGATAAAACACGTTGTACGATGTATTGGTCTGTACACCAATACCAAAAACCAATAATGAATGAACCAAACACAATGCCAGGCCATGGGAATTCAGCATCTGAAGCACTACGAATAAGGTGCATATTAGCATCGTTGATACGCTCAACTTCTGCCCAGCCACCTACTTTATCTAAACCAACAACTAATATGACTAAGGAACCAATAATCAGCACAGGGGTCTGCAACACCGAGGTCCACATGATGGCTTTCATACCGCCAAGTACCGTATAAATACCAGTGATCACCACAAGGCCAATGGCTGAAATCCAAAAGAAATCGATACCCCAAATACTCTCAATACCTAAGATTGTTTTAAACGCGATACCACCAGCATAAACCGTCACCGCAACCTTGGTTAATACATAACTAATCAATGAGATAACAGATAAGAAGGTACGTGATTTAGAGTTAAAGCGGCGCTCAAGGAACTCTGGCATGGTGTAGACTTTACTACTCCAATAAAAAGGCACGAAAATCCAACCGAGTAGTAGAATGATCCACGATTGCATTTCCCAGTGAGCCAGTGCCATACCCGATTGTGCACCTGAACCTGAAAGGCCCACTAAATGTTCCGAGCCAATGTTTGATGCGAAAATAGAGGCACCAATCACTAACCAACTTGCATTACGACCCGCTAAAAAGTAATCAGCGGTGTCTTCTTCTTTTTGTCGCATAGACATCACGACAACGCCCAGTAACAGGACAAAAAATCCTGCTAGCACTGCCCAGTCTAAGGTACTTAGTTCGACCATCGTGTGTTCCACCTAATTTTGAAAGAGAATTTTTGCTTTTTAGTTGTCTAATAAAAATATTATATTATAAATAGGCTGAGTGAAAGAGATTTGTTAAAATAAGGTGACACTATGTAGTTGAAATGGTGACTTGATTGCGCAATTTATAGACACTTGTATTAGGCTATTTTTTGTTTGTTATTGATTTTAATCAATTATTTCCAGGATGACGGAATAGCTTTATAGATGTATCATATTACTCAGATCTTTTGAGGAACACACATGGCGCGCTTAGAAAATTTAAACCTATCACAACAAGTTACCAATGAGCTTGGTAAGGCAATTATTGTTGGAGATTATAACTCTGAAACGGGGCTACCAACCGAAGCACAATTATGCGAAGTGTATGGTATTAGCCGCACAGCTGTTCGTGAAGCAGTGAAAATGCTTGCAGCAAAAGGACTGATTTCTTCTCGTCCACGACAAGGTATTCGTGTTGAGTCTGCGGATAACTGGAATTTATACGATACAAGCGTATTAAAATGGTTGCTAGAAAGCAGCCCATCGCTGTACGTATTAAAAGAATTCTTACAAGTGCGCTTGGCGATTGAGCCACAAGCAGCAGCACTTGCAGCAAGAAAAGGCGACCAAGCAGCCATTGCAGAAATTAAAATTGCACTCGATAAAATGCAAGCGGCAGCAGAAGAGCCAGAAGGCGTAATGCATGAGCCAGATCTTGCCTTCCACACTGCAATTTTACATGCTAGTGGTAACCGTTTCTTCTATCAATTACGTGATTTTATTAGCACCGCATTACACGTGAGTATTCAACATACTACACCTGCTAAGGGCAATAAGAAGGCCATCGCTGAAGAGCACTTTAAAGTGTATAACGCGATTGCAAGCGGCGACCCTGAGCGTGCTAAAAACATGATGACATACATGATTGATGAAGCAATGGCGTTTATTGAAAAAGAAATCGCTGATAAAGAAGCGGCTCAATAAGTATCGCTTTTTGACGTTGTAATTACTTTAAAACAAAAGGTTATCATGCCAAATTCAAACGAGCTAAAAACAGTTTACCCAAGCCTTGCTGGTAAGAGTGTGTTTATTACTGGCGGTGCATCGGGAATTGGTGAAGTAATGGTAACGCGGTTCTGCGAGCAGGGCGCGAAAGTCACCTTTGTTGATATTGCAACCGAGCAAAGCGATGCGTTATGTGCGAAATTAGCTGGTAAATATGAGTTTGACCCGCAATTTATTCATTGCGATATACGCGATGTAGAAGCCTTAAAAGCGGCCATTGAGCAAACTCGTCAGCAACAGGGTGACATTGGTGTGCTAATTAATAATGCAGCCGATGACACCCGTCATGCAGCTGAAAATATGGATGTGAAATATTGGGAAGATAAGTTTGCTGTTAACTTACGCCCGTGTTTCTTTTCATCGCAAGCTGTGGTTGAACAGATGCAGCGCTTAGGTGGTGGTAGCATTATTAATATGGGGTCGGTTAGCTGGCGTATTAAGCAAACAGGTATGCCTGCCTATACAACTGCCAAAGCGGGGATCGAAGGTTTAACCCGTTCATTGGCTGCTTCATATGGTAAAGATAATATTCGTGTGAACTCACTGGTTCCGGGGTGGGTGATGACTGAGCGCCAAATTACTCATTGGCTAACCCCAGAAATGATTGAAGATGTTCGTTTAAGTCAATGTATTAACGAAACAATTCAACCAGACCATGTAGTGAATGCCGCGCTATTCTTAGCCGCTGATGATAGCTGCATGATGACAGCACAATCACTGATAGTGGATGCAGGTTGGACTTAACTAAATTGTCAGTTGCATTAACTTAAAGCAAAGAAAAAATTTTACACAATTCAAATGATACTATAATAATAAATAATTATTTAAAACATTTGAAATCTCATAGTTAGGAAGGTGGTAAGAAAGTTTGACCGACTTTGTGCTTGTTTATTTAATTCTGATTATTGGCGCTTGCCTGCAAAGTGTTATTGGCTTTGGTTTAGGCATGTTATGTGTGCCAGTGCTTTACTGGCTAATGCCAGAGCTGGTGCCGGGACCAATGATTTTGAATGCGCTGTTTTTAACGTCGGTGTTAATGATTAAACACCGTGGCGCGATAGACATGAAACAAACAGGCATATCCATTATTGGTGGAGCTGTGGGGGTTATCTTTGCTGCTATTGTGATGTTGTATGTCAATGCGAAGCAATATCAGCTATTGCTTGGGGTGAGTATTTTGGTGGTGGTGGCATTGTCTATCATAGGTATGAAACCGAAAATTTCCACCATTACAAGCTTGCTAGCGTCGATGTCGTCGGGCTTTTTAGGTACCACAACGTCAGCTGGTGGCGCGCCAATGGGGCTGCTCTATCAAGCTGAAGATAAAGACAAAATTAAAGCTAACCTAAGCGCCTTTTTCGTATTTATAAACTTGTTTGGCATTGTTGTACTGATGCTTACAGGCTCTGCCGATATGGCTGATGTGAAGTTGTTCTTTTTCTGCTTACCCGCAATTTTAATTGGCTGGGGCTTGTCGTTTGTGATCAACAATAACCTCAATGAAAAGGCCATTCGCGGCATCATCTTACTGGTTGCTGGTTTATCTGGCCTAGCACTTATTTTCATACACAGATAGAATGAGGATAGTTCAGCTGTTTGTGTAATGAAGCCTATGCTCGATGACACCATTAAAGTAATCATTTCTAGTCAATGCCAATTAGGCGAAGGTGCCTATTTTGCCAAGGCGCATAACTGTTTATTTTGGGTCGATATTTTAGGGCAACGTTTGTTTCGTTTAGATTGCCAATCAATGCGCGTTAGCCAGTTTACTATGCCAGAACCTATTTGCTGGGTGATGGAAACCGAGCAAGGCGAATTAGTGGCAGGCTTTGCTAAAGGTGTTTATAAGCTAAATAGTGAAGACTTTAGCCGCGAGCTAGTTTATGCAATAGATCACGAACCGCTACAAAACCGCTTAAACGATGGTAAAACGTCTCGCCAAGGCTTTGGCTTTTTTGGCTCAATGGACTCTCAAGAGCAAAGCAGTAGTGGCAAGTTATACCGTTTTGGTCATGGCCAGACTCCGACAGCGGTAGATCATGGCTACACTATTAGTAATGGCCCTGCGGTAAGTAAAAATGGTCAGTTTCTATATTCTACAGACTCAGATAAACAAACAATCTACCGCTTCACTCTGAGTGAGCAAGGCGAACTTGCTGATAAACAAGATTTTATTCGCTTTACTGACAATATGGGCTTTCCTGATGGCATGACCGTCGATAGCGAAGATCATCTTTGGGTTGCCGCATGGAATGGTTATGGCATTTATCGTTTTGCTCCAAGTGGTGAGCAGGTGCAGTTTATTCGCTTGCCCGCACCGCGTGTTACGAGTGTCGCATTTGTCGGCGAGGAGCTCACACATCTTGCGGTGACGACTGCGGCAGTAGGGTTAGAAGACTCGGTGCTCGCTGATTACCCGCACAGTGGGGGCGTGTTTATTCTTGAGCCGGGCGTTAAAGGTATTGCTGAAACGCCCCTAAAACTATAGGTTTTCCATCACTTGATAACGCAATTCGCCAAGAAATGCGCGTGCTGCCGGACCTAGTTTGTCACCATCTTTAAAGAGCAAATGTAACTTAGCGCTACGACTACTGTTATGAGTTAAATTGAGCGCTTTCATTTGCCCAGCAGCGAGTTGTTTTTCGATCGCTATTTTTGGTAGCCATGCAAAGCCAAGTCCATTACTGATCATATCAATCGAAGTGCGCATATGAGTAACGGTCCAGCGCTGATCGGCACCTAACCAGCCACCATCTTGTTTGTGTTTTTTTGCTGAGTCGCGAACAACAATTTGGCGGTGTGACTTTAAATCTTCGAGAGTGATTTCACGCTCTATCGCATGTAAAGGGTGATCTGGGTGAGCTACAGCGATAAATTCGATATCGCATAATTCTTCGTGAAAGTTTGCCGCTATCGGAAAGCCGGTAATGGCAATATCAACCTGATCGTTTTCGAGCAGCTCATTGCCCCCCATCAGCACAGACTCATGCAGTTCAATACGCAGTTGCGGGTATTGCGACGAAGTATCGTTAAGCACTTTATAAAGCAATTGCTGCGGAAAAATAGCATCAACAGCAATGCGTAATTTACTTTCGATACCTTCACCTAAGGTTTGACCTATGGCCTCAACTTTTGCAGCTTCATCAAGTAAGTAATTGGCACGGCGCAGTATCATTTCACCAGATTCAGTGAGTACTGTTTTACGGCCTTGGATACTGAATAACTTTACATTGAGTGCAGATTCAATCTTACCAACCGCATTATGAATACTCGATTGGCTTTTATGAATGCCTTGTGAGGCTTGGTTGAAGCCTCCAAATTCAACAACAGCACGAAACATGCGCCACTGTTCTAGCGTAATTCTTAGCATGATGTTCCTTTGCTTACTTAACTGCTTAATAGTACCTGTAAATGCTGGAAAAGTTTACTTTTTAGCAGTGGGCAACTCAATATACTCAAGCTCATCACCGGGAATGCTTGCAAAGCGCTGTGCTTGCCAATCTTGTTTTGCTTGCTCGATACGCTCTTTGCTATAAGCAACAAAGTTCCAGTGCAAGTAAGGGACTTTATTGAATTTACTGCCACCGAGTAAAATAAAGCGGCTGTGCAGCAGAGTCGTTATTTCGTGCTCGCTGTCATCAAGTAGCACAAAGTCGCCTTGGGTATAGCGAGTATCACCCACACTAATTTCACCATAAATAACATACACGGCGGTTTCATGATGAGGATGCGGTTTAGTAATATGACTACCTTGCTCGGCTACCGTATCTACATAAAACATCGGTGAGTAGCTTTTCACCGGCGAGCTTAAGCCATAGGCATCACCCACGATGAGTCGCATCAACACGCCTTTTTCTATTTTTTCAGGTAGTTGCTGTTTTTTGATATGTTCAAAGCGCGGTGCTATTTCGGTCATACTCTCAGGTAAAGCAACCCAGCATTGCAGGCCATTGATGTCGTGCTCGCTCGCCCGCACCTCAAGGCTTTCTCTTTCTGAGTGCACTATACCGCGACCTGCTGTCATCCAGTTAACATCGCCGGGTTCTATTTGCAGGCTATTACCTAACGAATCGCGATGGTAAATGCTGCCCGTAAATAAATAAGTGAGCGTTGACAGGCCAATATGAGGGTGAGGCTTTACATTTATGCCTTCACCGCGAGGAAAGTGATTCGGCCCCATGTGGTCAAAAAAGATAAATGGGCCTACCATTTTCTTGTCAAAATGCGGCAAGATGCGTTTTACATCGAGCCCACCAATATCGTGGCTGGTTGCTGTTAATAATTTTGCCATGCTCGCGCCTCTTAAAAATAAACTCAGCCAATAACCTAGGGTATTGGCTGGGATTAATATTATGCCTGACTACGCTTTAAAACTAGTTGATCTAGGCTGATTTTGCCTGCCCCAACACTCGCTAATGCTAAAAAGCCGCCAGCCATTGCAATGTTTTTGTAGAACATTAAAAATTGCATTTGATCATCAAGTTGAAAGTGGAATAACAAAGCACTGACTAGGCTGAAACCAGCAAAAGCGACAGCGGTTAGTTGTGTTAAAAAGCCCAGTAAAATAAATAACCCGCCCACAATCTCAAATGCAATCACAAACGGCAGTAAGAACTCTGGTAAACCGACACTACTCATATATTGCGCTGTTGCATCAAAGAATTCTATTTTGCTAAAGCCAGTTAGTAAAAAGATCGCCGATAAACCAATACGTGCCAATAAAGTGCTAATATTTTGTAATTGTGGTTGTGCTGTTATTAAAGTAAAAAGTTTCATAGTAGGTATCCTGTTTAGTTAAGTAGTGTGTCTGCGATGGAGTAACTATAAGTTCACTTTAAAAGAATTAAAAATTGTAAATTTAGCGCCAATCATTCTTTAAAAGAGAATTTTAAAGGAGGTTGAATATGAAGTTGTTGTTATTAATAGGGTTTAGTTTTTCGGTGGCTGTAAGCAGCTTGGTGTTTGCTAATCAAAATTTACCAAATAGTCGTCATTATGAGTTATTAGCTTCAGATATTGCGGTGCAGCAAAGCTGGCAAGTTAAAGACACAATTAAAGGTTATGAGATGCTGGAATATCAAATAAACCTTAATAAAGGCAATACCTTAATGGTTGATTTGGCTCCTACAAACTCGAGTAACTACTTTAATATTTTACCAAAAGGTAACCCAACCGCTTTGTTTGTTGGCCCGGCAAAAGGAGATCATGCCGAGATTAACATCCCTGATGATGGTGATTATGTGATTCGGGTGTTTTTGATGCGCAATGCAGCGCGTCGTGATGAGCAAAGTAACTTTACAGTAGACATCAGCGTAATAAAAAGTGCACTAAAAGGCATGCACCCAAGCTGGGATGTCGATGGTGATGGGATTAATGATTGCGAGAAAGACGGTAGCTGCGATCACACTGTTGACTACAGTCTTCCTCGAAAGTCGAATTAGGCCGCGTTTAGGCCTAATTAAGCGTATTATTCAGGCGCCACTTCAAGCGTTGTGAATAATGAGTAGCGTACGTTATCGATATCTGCCTCTGTTGGCTTTTGATCAACAGATGCTTCAATCAGATACATGTCGGCATGAGCGAAAGTCACCGTAAAGAAGCCTTTTTTATCGGTTGTTACTTTAACTTCGTCACGCTCATTACGGTAGCGAGCACTACCACGAACAATAGCAAGCTCAACGTCAGCAGCTGGTTTGCCATCCATTAATAATTGGAATTTAGCCTCTTCACCTGCAAACAGATCGTTCGGGTGAGTTGGGCCTGAAATTTCTAAGCCCTGACCAAGCAATGTTGGCTTAGAAGTGCCATTTCGGCTAACGAAAGTATCAACCGTTGCGATTGATTTTACAGTTCGCACGTCGGTTGCACCTGCCGGTAGGTCTGCTTCTTTTTTACCTGCAAACACACGACCGCGATTACCGTCTTTGTCTTTATAAAAAGTCATTAGCATTGGTTTTTGCTGCATAGCAATATGGTAAGTACCGTCTTGAGATAAACTTACTGCCGCTGAATTTTTGCGTTTTAAGTAGTATGCGCGAATTGTTTCTTCAACCGGTTTACCATCTGGAGCAAGGGCAATTAATAGGTTGTCGTCGTACTCTGCGCCTTTTTCTTTCGGGCGGTATGCTTTATCTGGGCTAAACAACTCATTTGAAATACTGGCATCGATCATCACATAGTGAGTTTTCTCACCTGATAAAGAAGTGTGAGATGGCATTAACCAACGGGCATGTGCTTGTGCATAGCCAGACGCGATTGCTGTGAAGGTCACTGCGCCAATCAGCGCCGTTTTTAATAATCTTAATTTCATTGTTTGTCCTTAATTACTGGTAATGGTAACAAAGCTAGTAGCGAACTCTTTTTCGCCTTTAATTGTGACTTTGCCGTCTTTCGTTAAGTCGATTTCAACGCGGGTGTAATCTCGGCCACCTTCTTCACGAACAACCTCGACATTAAGTAGGTAGCTACCAGGTTTAACTGGATTGCCTTTTAAATCTTTTCCTTGCCACTCAATGGTATAAGTACCAGGGCGTTTTGTTGCACCCGTCACACCATCGAAGTTGTCGTTGCTACGGCCGGCTTTTCGCCACCATTGACGTAAGTCTTTAAACCATTCAGCTTTTTCGACCCAAAGTGCAATAGTGGTAACGTGTTTACGTTCAGGTGTTTCTAGCCATAGCGCTACGTAAGGGCGATGATATGGAGAAACATCTAGCTCTGGTAAGGTGAACTCAACGGTTAGGTTGGCGTCTTTTGCAAAGCTCAGTGGGCTGAATAAACAGCTGATCAATAGAGCGGCGATTAAGTAGTGGGCTTGTTTCATTAAGATACTCCTTTAAGTTGAGGCACCCAAACTAGATAAATGACCAAAGGCGTGGCAACACCAAGAAGCGTTAACCAAAGGCCTGCGGCCCGTTTTTTACGGTTTTGAAAGAGAATAATTAATCCGGTGATGGCAAACAGAATCATCAAAACAGCCGAGATATCAATGACCCAGCTCCATGCTTTACCTGTATGGCGGCCTTTGTGTAGGTCGCCAATCAGGCTCATAAAGCCACCGGTTTGATAATCAATATTGAGCTCGCCCGTTTGAAAATCGATTTCGGCGTAAGCAAAGCCTGCTGGCAGCGGGTAGTCGAGCATCACCAAAGCATCTTCTTTTTCCCACTCAATACTTTTTACATTACTGAGTGAAAATTGCTGCTGCATGTACTGTTCTATTTCAGGGTATAGGCTCGGTAACGTGTCGAGATTAGCTTGTGCTTTTTCGAATAACTCCGCAGAAACAAGTAGTTGGTTCTGACCATTATGTTTATCATTTTCGAGCCAACTAACGTGATTCAGAATAATGCCGCTGACACAAAATAAAATAAGTAAAAAGAATAGGGCAGTTGAAAGGTATATATGTAAGGCACGGCTTACACTATAAAAGCTGCGTTTATTTAAAGAAAACATAATTAGGTGTATTTGTTTGTTATACGTATATGATAATGATTTGCATTAGTGATAACAAGCGAGTTTACGTTCTTTACATTTCTTTGCGTTAGAAATGAATAGCAAGATAAGCCATTACCGCAAGTTGCGAGCTGAGAAAACAAGCAAGCAACATTAAGCGGGTGTGTGTGGTCAGTTTAGTTTGAATTAGGGTTGGTTTATTTGGCGCTGATGGGCGGTTAATTAAATAGGCTAAAACGCTTAATTCAATCACCGCCACCAAATACATAACCCAAATTGGCGCGGCACTTTGTAGTAAAAAAACATACCCGATAGCCATGCCCAAACCTGCTAAGAACTTAGCGCGAGTAGGAACGACCTTATATTCTTGCCAAAACCTTAAAGGCTGGCCGTATCTAGGGTGGTTTAGCAGCCAGGCAGAGAGCTTAGGTGATGAGCGGGTAAAGCACGCCAATGCTAGTATAAAAAAGATAGTTGTAGGCATCACAGGTAATGCAATACCTATGATACCTAAACCCACCATCAATAACCCGAGTAATTGATAGCAGCCATTTTTATAGGCGGTAAACGCCGCTCTCACATTCATCAATAAAATTGGGCCTGATAAAACTTAAATCGTTGCAGTGCTTGCTCTGCACCTTCTATCAAGGTGGCCTGTTGCTGTTCACTGAGCTCAAGGTTATCAATAAGATGACTTAGTTGACAGCCTTTAGAGTACTTACTGGCTTTAGCAAGGTAGCGCGCACCACGTTGATTATTTAACTTTAGCTCAGCTTCAACTTGTTTACCTAATGTAGTTGCAGAAAATTGCGACCCTTCAACTACATACAGCCAACCAAGTACATAGGCAAAGTCTGCATTTTGAAAGCGACAGGGTTGATATTTATGATTTGGTAACGGGTGTTTTAAATCGTTTAAATCCTGCTCGATTAAAGATAATCGCGTACGATCATGTAAGTTATCTATATACTGATGTAAACCAGCATGTTCGTATAGACCTTTTAATTCTGATTGAAAGGCATACTGTAAGGTTAAAAACTTTTTATAGTTATCTAAATCAGCACTAGGCGCTAGTGCTAATAGATGATGGTCAATATCATCCGTGATGGTGTTTATCGCTTGTTTTAGCTTTTCAGCTCGAGAAAGTAGCTCGAGTATTGACATGAATATGTTCCTCTGCAACGTCTTCAAAGTAAATGCACGGGGTAGTTGATGTTGTCATAGGGTCTATACCCATAATTTCTAAGAGCTAATTTGATATAGCTACTATACAGCTTTTATCAATAAATCTAGCTCAGAATGGTGCTATATAATAATGATTTTCATTTGTATAGCTATAAAATGTTTTTGCTATAGGTACAGATCGGACCTGCATCAATAGAACTGTCAGCACTTGGGTCGTGAGGTAAGAAGTTTGCTAATAACTACAGAGCGCTAAAAGTAGCGTAGAATTGTTGTGTGTTTTCGAGTAAAGATAAAGCAAGGAGACTAGCTCCTTGCTTATGCGTATTGGTGTTAGAAATAATAACCAATATTGATATTGAAGCGGGTTTCAGTCTCGTCGCTGTCGCCAGCAATTGAACCACCAACAAATGGTTGGTTTTTCGCTTGTACAAAATCAAAGTAAGTGAATAAACCACCTGCAGCGACAGATACACCGGTTACGTTCATCCATGTATCTTCGCTGTTGTCTGACTTGTCGTAAATAATGCCGTAGTCATTATAAAACTGCAGGTTCGTTACCGGACCCCATTCTACAGGAAGGCTATAAGCGATATTGGCATTGGTCATGGTCGCTTCTGCGGCGATACTATCGTAAAAGGCATAAGCACCCACGGCCATGCGGTTTACGTTATCAATATCGTAGTTATACTCACCATGCTGTAGTTGGAAATTCCATGGACCAATTGTGCTGTTTAAGTGCACAGCCCAGGCATAGTAATCGCCGGCTTTATCTTCACCATCATGTAGTCCGCCAGAAAGAGCTGAGACACCAAGCTCTGTTGTGCCACCGTCATGTTCAAAGTGATAGCCATATCGGCCAGAGAAAGTGTTGTATTCACCAATAGCATTGCCTGGTTCAGCATATACACCTTCTTCGGCTGAGCGAAAACCAACTACATCGTAAGAGTAGCGGTCACTTCTGTCGCTTACATAACCGTCAACGCCACCTAACTCATCATTTTTGAAAAAGCCAAGATCAATTTGCCAGTTATCGGCCAGTTTACGTTTAAATAGTACACCTAAGTCGTGGTCATCTTCTAAACCAACATAGTAAGTGGTACCAAAAAAGTAGTTATGTGAATTATACGGCCAGTTACCAAAAGGGACTTTAGTAATACCTGCCTGCACCTGCCAATCTTCGGCAAAGTCATAGGCTGCGTAGGCATACTTAACAGCGGTCATGTAATCGAAAAAACGGATCTCAGCGTTTAGCTGCACATCACCAACATCACCTGCAAAATTAAGCCTGAAAATATCAAAGTCAAAGTCGCCACCACGATTTTTATTACCGTCATTGTAAGATGTATGACTAAAGTTGGTACGTACAGCGCCACCTACTTTAATACCTGATTTTTTCTCAGGTGTTGCTACAGCAGCTGTTTGCTGCTCAAGTTGCTTTTGTTGCTTTGCTACTTGTGCATCAATTTGCTCTTGCTTTGCAGCTTGCTGTTTTGACTTTTCTTCTGCAGCATCTAGCTTTTGCTGAAGTTGTTGCATTTGTTGCTGAAGAAGCTGTAACTGTTTTTGAAGGTCATCGATTTCAGATGCCTGACTAAGACTAGAAGTAGTGCCCAAAGCAATAGCAAGGGCTAACTTTGAAAGTTTAAGCATGAATAATCGCTAGTATTGGAATCGGTACTATAAAGCATAGATGATATTTGTGATGAACCCAAGACTAGCCACATAAAATTAATATTAATCAACTAGTTTAAATTTTCTTTATGGTTCAAACGTCTTTGTGATTGCGCCAACTTCGAGAAGTGGTGAAGCATCGAGCTGATCAGCATCCATCATAGCAGCGACTCGTTGCATAGATGAAAGTAGTAAGCTTTGCTCCCATTCTTCAAGAGCGGTGAATTTCTCTATGAAGTGTTCTTGTAAGGGCTGCGGAGCCTGATTAAGCAGCTGTTTTCCGCGCTCGGTTAAATACAAACTGACACGACGTTTATCAAGTTGACTGCGCACGCGGGTGATGAGCTCTCGGCTCTCAATGCGGTCTAAAATATTTGTCACGGTTGCAGGGCTTAAGTTCACATTCTGGGCAATTCGACTTGCCGTAATGCCATCGGTTTGTGCAACTTCGTTCATAATGAGTAGTTGTGGGCCTGTCAACCCTGATGTTTTATTGAGTTGTTTAGAGTGTAGGTCGATAGCTCTAATCACCTTACGTAACGACACTAATAGCTCGTCATACTTTTGCATGTTTCTGTCTCTTAAATTGGCGACGCTCACAGCCGCAATCGCGAAATATTACATGTCTAATAAATTGAGTTCAAATAAATAATGGCTATCTAAGCTATAAATACTGTTTAATATCGCTGGTTTTGAGGTGGATTATTTGTTTAGAGTAAGAATAAAAATTTAAATTTAGTCAATTAACTTTAGTAAATGTTCTTAGGACTTAACATGCACTTATAAAGTGACTTACCTTTTTGTAGTAAAACAATTTATGTAAATAACTAAATATTATTTACTAATGACGGTTGCATTGGGTAAGGTTGGTTTTTCTTTCATCAAATGGGACGAGTTATGAAGTTATCGCCATCAGTTACGATTGAGCAAAGTGAAAGCGGACTTGAGTTTATTAAGGTTGCAAGCGAGTTTTGTACAGCGACGATTTTTTTACAAGGTGCACAAATTACTGAGTTCACGCCAACCGATAAAAAGCCACTATTATGGGTCTCTGAATTAGAAGATTACCAAGAAGGTAAAGGTGTGCGAGGTGGTATTCCGATTTGTTGGCCATGGTTTGGTGTAAGCCAACATGAAGGCTGGCCTGCGCATGGTGTTGCTCGTACAAGTTTATGGCGTGCTGAAGAAGTAAAAGAACAAGACGATTCTATTTATATCAGCTTGTCATTGCCTATGACGCAAATTGATGAAAAGTATTGGCCTTATAAAACTAAGCTATTAGCCGAGTTTATTTTAACCTCTAGTTTAGAGCTGCGTTTAACAACCACTAACTTAGATAACCAAACCGTTCAGTTTACTCAAGCACTGCACACATATTTCCCAACGCCTGCAATCGAAGAAACAAAAGTAGATGGTCTGCAAGGTGCGAAATACATCGAATTTGCAGAAGGACCATTTGAGCAAAATGAACTCGTATCGTTTGCACGTGAAACTGACATGGTTTACACCGAAGCGAAAGATACGCAACGTATCATCACGCCAGATGGCATTATTGAAGTAGGCCGCGAAAATTCAACATCGTGTGTACTTTGGAACCCATGGATCGAGAAATCAAAACGGTTATCAAATTTTGCTGATGACGAATATCACGTGATGTTGTGTCTAGAAGCCGCTAATGTACTTGACGATGCAGTAGAGCTTGCACCCGGTGCAAGCCATACACTTGCAACAAAACTACGCTGGGTGTAACTTATACCCAAACCACCTCAAGATGCGAGTTTCAGTTGGAATTAAAAGCGATTTAGGCAAGGCATTGATTGCAAGTAATAGTGGTTCTATTATTAAAATCAATAACGCAGTATAAATCGCTTTTAAACCAACCCTTTGGGCGCTTCACAGGCACTTACTCTCATCGTTGTTACTTCTTAAAAGGGACTGCCATTCTTGCAAAGTAACGCCTTGATATTAAGCACCTGTGAAACGCTGAATTCTGCATCTTGAGGTGGTTTGGGTATATAAACTCAGTGTTAGCACGTAAGGCCGGCACAGCTGGCCTTTACAAGGAATTACCGTGTTTAGTAATCAACAAATAGAAACCCTTCCAAAGCATCAAACGATTCAATTTCAGCCACTTGCAGAAAATGCTATCTGGCAAGTACAAATAAATTGGCTATTATTTTACATCCCATTGATGCTCACAATTATTGTGGTTAGGCACTTAAATCAAGGTTTGACCGAGGCAGTTGCAGCACCTTGGTTAGCTATTTTACCTGTCCTTGTCGTAATCTCCCTGAGCTATAACTATTTTAGTGTGCGCGCCAAAGGCGTGGCTGTACGCGAACATGATATTGCATTTAAACGAGGTTTAATTTGGCAACAAGTTACCCTATTGCCTATTTCTCGCGTGCAGCATACCGAAATTCATCGCGGCCCAATTGAGCGAAAATTAGGCTTAGCAACACTCAGGCTTTACAGTGCGGGTGGCATGAGTGCTGATTTACATATCAGCGGGTTAACTGACGAACAATGCAATGATGTCCGTCAGTTTGTGCAGGGTTATGGTGATATCACATCAGCTCAAGATAATGAGTTTGCCGATGAATGATCAGCAATGGCAACGTGTCTCGCCATGGGCAATACTGTACTTTATTGTTCATTTTGCACTGCGCTTTATAAAAGATGGCCTTTTGAACTTATTGCCAATTTTGGTGCTATTTGTCACTCAAGTAGAGCAAAAGCTGTTTTGGGGGCAGGTAGCCGCTTCAGTCGCTTCAATATTTTTAATGTTATATGCCTTTGCTTATTATCGTAATTTTAAATATCGCATAACGGATGGTAACGAAATACTGCTCAATAAAGGGGTATTCAAGAAAGAGCGATTAACCTTAAAGTTTGCTCGAGTACAAAACGTAAATATTGCTGAACCTTTTTATTTTCAGCCGGTTAATTTAGTTAATTGTATATTTGATGCTGCCGGAAGTAGCGCTCAAGAAGCTGTGATCCCGGGAGTAAAGCTTAGCTATGCCGAGCATGTACGCGAACAAGTGATGGCGTTTAAGGCTCAGTTAGAACAACAAAATCAGCCGCCTATTGAGCAAAGCGAAGCCGTTGACAAGTCGCACACCTTAACGATTAGCAATGCTGAAATTGCTAAATTTGGTTTGATGTCGAACATGGCGATTTTGGCCTTAGCCGCACTGGCTCCATTTATGAATGTGATTCTTGAGTACCTCGAAAAAAATATCATAAACCGCCTTGAGGCCATGCTTAATGAGCAAGCTGCCTTCGTTGGCAGCGCCGCCGCAATAGCAGTGTTAATCATGGTTATTGCAATTGTTTTGTTTGCCATTTTACTGTCTGTAGTGATGGCTTTAGTGCGATTTTTTAATTTTAAGCTTTATTTTCAGGACGATAAGTTTAAGCGTGTGGCAGGTTTATTTGAGCGTCAGCAACTATCGATTAGTGTTTTGAAAATTCAAAGTGTGCAAATCAAACAGAATATTATTGCTAGGCTCCTTAATCGCTATACCTTAATTTGCCCACAAGTAAGTAGTGGCGGTATAGCCGCTGGGGTCGCGGCACATAAAAATAAACAAACTTTTGTGATGCCAGTCTTAACTAAAGAACAAGTGCAAACTGTGTGTCGTTGGTTATTTCCTTGGTTTGTTGATTTAACAGAGCTTCACTTTATAAAGCCAGAGCGGGCTTTACTTTATAAGAACACACTTTTATACGTGCTACTGCCAACTATAGTTTCTGCTTTAATTTTCAATGCTTTATTTAATGCTACTATGATGCTTTGGAGCATTTTAGTGGCTCTGTTGTTGATGATTGGTGTGTTTTTAAGTTATCAAAAAACAGGTATGGCGATGTATGAACATGATGGCCGTTTCTTTGCTGTATTTAAAACAGGCATGTTAGGTATTCAATATCGTGTTTTTGAAATTTACAAAACGCAAAGTGTTACAACAACAAGCACTTACTTAATGCGCCGATCACAGCTTAAAAGCTTGTATATACAACTAGCTTCTGGTTCTGTATCAATGCCTTACTTAAAAGCAGAGCTGGCTGAGCAGTTTGCTGATTTCGCCCTATATGAAATAGAAGGCGTTGAGCGGAATTGGTTTTAAATGAAAATAATTCTCAATAACTTTATTTTTGTGTTGATTTTAGGTATGATAGCGCAGTGTTAAGTAACTGGGCTCATAATGATTTATTTTTTACCTACTCTAGCTATCTTTGGTGTTGTCGCTTTATTGTACTTTGTTCATTCTAAAAAAGAGTGCACCGGGTTGTGTGTTAGCTTTGCTGTGACAGGCATCGCTTTGTTGTTAACAATGACCATGATGCTGGCTGGCTTAGGTGCGCTAAGAAGTAGTTTAATGTTTGCTGCGACTATTTTTATAATCTATCAACTGCTCGGTTTAGTTAGGCCAATTAAAATAGATTAATTTCTTACATTTTTTTACTACAATCACTTAAAAAATGTACGCATACTAATCCTTGAACTAAGCAACTTGCTAATCAAGGATTGTGATGAAAAAAGCCCTATTAACGGTGGCGCTACTTGCCGCTGGCCACGCTTCAAGTCAAGAGACTTGGCAAACTATTCATACCGAACACTTTAACGTGCATTTTAGTACGCAGAACCAGCAATGGGCCCGCTCCGCGGCAACCGAACTTGAAATTGTCCGCGATAAGGTATTAAAACAGCAAAACCGTGCCCTTGATGAAGTCGTCGATGTGTTGGTTTTCGACCCATTCAACGCCTCGAATGGCTTTGCTCTACCGGTGACAAACAAGCCTTTAATGGCCTTGTTTACTACACCACCGCAATCTGACACCGTGATTTCTAATACTGATGGTTGGCAGCAACTATTGATTTTGCACGAATATATTCATTTAGTGCACCTTGCTCAGCCTACACGAAGCGATTTACGCCAAGCTATTCGCAATAGTTGGGATATTTACGATTTAGTTGATGGTGAAATGCCGCGCTGGGCCGCCGAAGGGTATGCAACCTTACTTGAGTCGAAAATGACTGGTCGCGGGCGTTTATACGATAACCTTTCAGAGGCGATACTGGTTGAATTTGCACAACAAGGTGCGCTGCCACGGTATGGTCAGCTAAGCAGCACCGAAGGGGGCTTTTTAGCTGGTTCTATGGCGTATTTAATGGGGTCTCGCTTTCTTGCATGGCTTGAAGAGAGCTATTCAGCGCAAACTCTTGATGCAGTTTGGACGCGCATGCAAGCGGTTAAATCGCGTGATTTTGATGAGGCCTTTAGCGGCGTATTTGACGACTCACCAGAGCGACTCTATCGTCGTTTTATTGCCGAATATACTTACAAAGCTATGGCTAAAGAAGTAAGTGAGCAAGCACTTACAAGTAAGCTTTGGTTAGAACTTGATTTATACGCCTCGAACCCTGTTTTAAGTTTAGATAACAGTAAACTTGCTATTGTTGAGCGAAACAAAGATGACGAAACGCGTTTAGTTATTTACAGCACTGATGATAATCAACAGGCAGCAGATGACTTTGCGAAAGAACAGCAAGCGCTACTCGATGATGACCCTGCTGATATTGCTGATAAAGCACCGCGTGTTTTTAAACGTAAACAAAAACATGTGCTTCATCAAATTAATAGACAGGGCATAAAAAACCCACAGTGGTTAGACGAAAATACCCTGTTCTTCACCGCCACAACAACCGTTGCTAAAGGCGCTATTCAGGGTATTTCTGACTTATACCGTTATGATATTGAGACCGGAGAGGTCAGTGCATTGACGCATCATGCAGGGCTGCGCCGTTTTACAATTAGTGATAACGGACAAACGGTTTACGCTGAGCAAGCTAAGCATGGCTTTTCGGAGCTGGTGCGGTTTGATCTCAATACGGGTGTCGCAACACCTTTATTTGAGAAAAGCCTAGAAACGGTTTATGACTATCCATTATTAAGCCCTAATAAAACTCAGCTTGCTTATTTAAAAGCGACATTGAATGCTAATTGGCAGTTGTATATACAAGAGTTGGATGGTCAGCAGTCACATGCCGTGCCTATGCCTGAAGGCTATCAGTATGTGTCACAGCCCAACTGGCAAGCTGATGGCAAAGGACTTTATTTTGTAGCGGGTAAAAATAAAGCTCTCGATTTGTATCATTATGATCTTCAAAGTAATTCACTAAGCCAATTAACACAAGGACAAGAAGCTGTCGCACACCCAATGGCAATGAACAATGGTGAACTTTTGTATTTATCGATCACTGCTGAAGGCCCGAACATTAAGCATTTTGCTGAGCAACCACACGGATTAGAGGTTGTTGAGTTTGCTAAAAGCGCAGCTCCGCCGCGAGGAGATGTAACGAGCGAAGTATTACCTGAGGCGAAGATTTACCCGCAAAGCCCAACTGAGCCAGCCAATTATGATGTATGGCAGCAAAAGCCGACTTTTTCGCTGGCATCTCAATATTATTCAGCTTCATCTTCACTTCTTACCCTTGGGGTTAAAAGTAGTGACTTTTTAAAGCAGCTTGATTTACAAGCAGGCTATAGTGCTGATTTACATGATAAAGCATTGGAAGGGGTGTTCGCGGCGGTTAAGTACTCGAAATTTGATTTAAAATTTAAAGCGTTGTTATTTGATTACGACCTTGAAACAGCAAGGCAATACCATTCTCAAATGTCGCTGGACTTAAGTAACACTGGGGCACATTTTGCCATGAGTTACCCAATGCAGTTTCAACAACTTAGTATCACACCGAGCCTAAGCTATAACTACAGTGATTTTAGTGAAGGAGATGATCAATGGTTAACAGTTGGTCTTAAGCAAAAATGGCAACATGATAGGCAGCGTTATGGTTTTGCTCAGTCTGTGAGTGCCCAGTGGTTATCCGGTGATGCTGACTCAAACAATTGGCAGGGCTATAACTTTGCCACCGTATTGAGCGGTTATGCCTTTGATATTCCCGTTTATGTTAATTTCGCTCAGCAATATCGCGATGACAGCGCACTTGCTTTAGGTGGCTATGAGTCAAATTTAATTAATCAAGAAACGCAAAGTGGCTTTATTGTTGCTCCAGAACTGCCGTTTATTAGCCAGCTAGGTGAGCGCTATAAAGGTTATGGCGGGGGCATAAGTTACAAAGATTCACTGCCTTGGCTTTACTACCAACAGCATCAGGTTGATAACCGAGTCTATGCGCAAAGTTACGGGCTTAAATGGCAGGGAGATTTTAGTTTTGGTATGGGGCCTGCGGGCTTGAATGATGTAAATATTGACTTTGGCGTCGCCCGAGTAGAAGGCGACGACTTTGAAAATGATTTACGAGCATGGCTAAGTTTTTATTACTCGTTATAACTTAGTGTTTTTCAGATAAAGCGAAAAGCTTGGCGTGATAAAGCGCCAGTTTTTCGTCTTTATTTTCTATCTCTATGGCTTTTTCTAGCCACTCTTTACTGCGTTGTTCATTGCCTTGCTGATAACTAATAATTGCTAATTCAATATAGGGTTCAGATAAGTACGGGGCTAACGCAATAGCATTTTCAATCTGTTGCTTTGCTTTGTAATATTTACCATTGTTGCGAGCGTTAATCGCGGTTGCTAGCAATTCAAACGGATCTTGCTCAAGCAAAGCCAGTTGTGAGTTGATTTGCTCAACTAGTTCAGGATCATTAAGTTGCTTGGCAAGTACTGCGTAGTTGTGCAGTAAATTAGTATCATCAAGGTCATAGTGGATAGCTGTTTGGTAAATTCGCTTTGCGCCCGCTAAATCACCCGATTGGCGATGTAAAACTGCGGCTAAATTATAAAGTGAGGGGGCATGTGGTGTGTATTCGTTAGCTTTTAAAATATAGCTGTAACTTAAATTGAATTGCTTTTTAGCCAAGGCCTCGCTTGCTAAGTTACTATAATAACGGCTAATTAAGTCTTTTAAATCGGCACGGCCTGAGTAAAAGCTACCACGCGCTGGAAAGTAATCGATGACAGTGCCTGGTTTTACTAAGTAATGCTCGTCCTCATTTAGTGGTGCGTAAACTTTTGTTCGAAAATGGCCCGATACATACACTATGTTGCTTTGTTTACTGTAAACCGGTTCACTCGACACCGCCTGAAAGCCTGTTTTAAGCCCAGCAAGCTGAGCATAAGCTTGGGTTAAAATGGCGAGGCTAATACAGTTACCTTGCTGCCTACGTAATGCCTCTTGCGCACTAAGGGTGGCACTATAATAGTTAAAGTTAGTGAGTTTATTTTCTAGATAGTGATAAAGAATTTCATCATCTCTTAAGTAGTCACCTTGGCGCTGCGTGAAATAATCAAGGAAACGTTTTTGTTCATCAGCAGGTAAAGTAAATAACGCGGGATCAGGTAATTCTACTTGTTGAAATTTCTCTGCGGCCATCAAGCTGGCGACACTGGGCGGCGCAGCAAGTTGTTGTTTAGTGCTTTTACAGCCAACCAAAAAAGCACTTAACACTAATGCATATATAACTAATTTCATTGCTTTCTCCTGCTGAGCACTCTTTGTTCAATGTACCCATATTGCCATAACTATTCAAGCTGCTTAAAAAGTGTCATTGATTGTAAACACCCTGTATGGATATCTTGCCAGCAAGCGGTTGTTTGTTTTTTATTCTTTATTGCATTCTAGCGTTCTCTCATTACAATGCCGCGCTCTTTTAAAATGCATAAAAAACAATGGTTTACTTTGTTTTTATGGCTGATTTATAAATTGCTAACTTATTAACTAAATTGTAACGAGAGAGGTCTATTTTGGCGCATTTTTTGCCGGTTATTTCATGCTTTATTTTGGCGTTTAGCTTTTATCCGCTTTTAAATAAAATCCGTAAAAATCGCAGTGTGTCGGGCGTTTCGTTATTAATGATGAGCTTTGGTGTTGCGCAAAGCGTGTATTTCATTACTTATAATCTGTTCTTTCAGCGCTTTTATATGGCACTACCATTTATTGTTACTGGTACGCTAAGCGCACTGATCCTTTACTACTTTGCTCGCTATAACGCAGCTCGTGCGCAGCGGTTACAATTGGTTGGATTGCTATTGCTGTCGATGATCCCTTTTTCTTTATTACTTAGCCCATCTCTTGAAACTGAAACAGTACTCAATTGGTTAACCTATGTGGGGTTAGTCATGAGCTCTATTCGTGTTATGCCGCAGACTTATAAAACCATTAAAAGTGGTGATATTAGTAATTTAAGTGCGCGCTACTTTAGCCTGCAATTTGTTGCTGGAAGCTGTGGCCTCGCTGCCGAGCTTGCTATGGCGACACCGAGCGTGTCTCACATACTGACTTTTGTAATGATATTACTGACTAATGCTGCACAACTAGGGTGTATTCAGTATTATAAATCACGCCCTGCAATGGCTTAAATTATGTAAAAACAAAAGGCTGCCAATTGGCAGCCTTTTTTGTGGTGCTTTGCTTATGCTTCGAGGGCTTTACTAATTAAGCGATCGATATATTGCTTATGCGCTTTAGCTGCGGTGTCTGCACCCCATGGCACGCTCATATCAGCAATTTGATTTAACTGATAAAGCGCAGCTGCTTTGGCTAGGTTGTCGTGCTTACTCGCTTTACCTAAACCAGCAACCGCGATTAGCTGATTCACATATTCAACTTGTAGATTGTGACTTAAGGTATTTGCTTTTTTGCTGTCTACAAAAATGCTTGCTGTTAAGTCATTCATAAATTGGTTAAGTGAATACTCGTTGCCATACATAGCGCTATCTGAAATACGCAGCATGACAGCCGGGTGTAATAACTGAGCAAGTACCAGCTTTTGCATGCCTAAAATCATGCCATGTGGTTTAGGGTCTTCGTTTTTACCATAATGGTTAAAACCACGACGTTGCTGTAGCAGGTAGTTATAAATTGGCTGCATGCTAGCAAGCACATTTGGTGAGAACACTTTGTCAGCTAAAATTTGCATTGCATGTTGCTGACGCTCAAGTGGCACTGGCGTAAATGGTGCGCCATTTTTGTCATCGCCCACCACATTTCGCTCTACATAAACACCACCAATTTGACGAGATACTACGCCAGCTTGTGTTCGGTAGCTTCTAAATAAAATGTTGGCTGAGGTAACAAGTTGTTGGTATGACTCACCATCAACAGTGGCTTTGTCTTTAAGCTCAGTAAACAGCTTATTGATAAGCTCCATACGATCATCAGCATAAGCGGCAGGGTTAGATGACATATCGCCAATCATCACACGAGGGTCGATATGACGCCCTGGAGCACGCATGTCATCAGCATCATTACCAAAAGCTAAAGCGTGCTCAGATGAACGAGCGAGAATTTTTTCAAGGCGCTGTTGTTCGGCATCTTTATCAGCTAAAGCTGGGCTATAGCCATATTCAATCGCCCAATCGTCATAAGGGCCGGGTTTTGTTTGGAATATATCACCTTGCTGCATGCCAATAGGGGCAATGTTTGCTGGTGCATAATCCATCACCGAGCCAGTTACGATACCTTGGGTTTTACTTTTATCGTGAACTTCTTTTTCATCCCACAAAATTGACGATTTCATATTGTGGTTAAGGCCAAGGGTATGGCCTACTTCGTGTAACACCAGTTGAGTTAAGCCTTGGCGTAAAATTTCTTTGTCTTCAATGCTTGCACCTGCGCCTAAGCCTTTAGCAAGTATCATGTTTTCTTGAATGCTGTGACCTAGTGAGCAATGTAATTCAGGGTTATTTTTGCTCGTTTCAAGCGTAGCTGCACCTTGGGTGTATAAGGTGTCGTACATCCAGCGGTTTTTCATGAAAACATACTCTAACATGATGTCAGAGCCTAAGATCTCACCGGTTAATGGGTTAGCAAGGGCTGGGCCATAACCGCCAAATGGAGGGCGTGGTGATGCAGTCCAGCGCAATACATTGTAGTTAATATCGCCAGCATCCCAATCAGCGTCATCAGGTTGTATTTTTACTTCGATAGCATTTTTAAAGCCTGCTTTTTCAAATGAGCTGTTCCAAGCTAACACTGCATCACGAATAGTATCTCGCCACTCAACTGGCGTGGTATTTTCAATCCACCAAGTAATTGGTTTAACTGGTTCAGAAAGTGCGGCTGATGGGTCTTTCTTCTGTAGGTCCCAGCGCTTGATGACATCTTCATACGGTGCCCAGTCTGCAGATGTCATATTATCGAATTGATTGGTGAAATAACCAATTCGTGCATCATCTAAACGTGGTTGATAGTTGTTGCTTGGCAGTGCGACAAATGAGTGTTGTACTTTAATTGATACATTACGTGGATCGCTTACTGCACTTGAGCCACGTACTTTTGGCTCGGCATTAGTAAACACGTAATCAACAACAACATCGAGATTATTTGGGTAAGGGCGTTGCGTGGTGATGCGTGATTTTTTGTCGTCTAATTTTCCAAGTTTAAAGCGTTTGCTAGCATCTTTATCTTTTGGATTTACCCAAGGTGATACCTTATGCAGTGCTTCACTTAAAAAAAGCTTATCAACGTTAAATGCTATTTTGCCGTTTTCTTCTTTTTCAATTTTAATACTAGCAAGTACAGCTTCGCTTATGTTGGCATCGGCAGCGCGAGCAAGCGCTGAGTTTTCGTCAAATTTGTAGCGAGGAGTTTTACTTACAATATCAATACGGTCAAAATATTTACGAAATTCAATTAATTTTGTTTCACGGTATGCCCCTCTGAAATGACCCGCATCTGTAACACCGTCAACTGTGTGGGCAAAGTATACAAAGGGTGTATCAAGCTGAGATTGGTCTATAACCATTAGGTTATTACCGGTCTTGTCATCTTGGTAGAGAGTAAAGATACCAGCATATTCACTTTTATCTTTGATCATTTCGGCAAGTGTTTCTGGCTTTTTTTCTTCTTTTTTAGCTGCAATAGCATGGCCATTCATGGCAAGCGCTAGGCTTAATGCCAAAGCAATATTTGTTATTTTCATTCTAATTGTTCCTTTAATTATTTCTCAAATCAGTTTAATGAAATAAACCCATGATAAAAGGTTATTTGTTAACAAGTGTAAGGGCTGTTTTGTAATTCTTTGATATTATTTTACTTTTGTTTGTAACAAATTGTTCTTAATTGGCGTTTTTTAAATTTGTTGCCAATTTTGCCTGTTTTGTAACAGTTACTTACAAATGTCACATTAATGTTTCTGTCAGCTTTGGTATGATATGGGCAGTTAAAATATTAAAGGTGTAAGTTATGAGCACGAGATTACTAAAATGGATATTGCCAATCGTTGCTTTAGCGGTCGGTATTATTGGCTTTATGGGTATCAATGCTATTGCCCAAGAACCAAAAGACAAGGAAGTGGTAGATGTTCGACCTCTTGTCCAAGTTGAACCTGTTGCCAGCGATGATCATCAAGTGGTTATTAATAGCTACGGTGAAGTGAAGCCACTTGAAAGTACATTATTGGCATCGCAAGTCGCAGGCGAAGTGACCAGTTGGCATCCAAACTTTGTACCCGGTGGAATTGTCGCTCGTGGTGAAGTGTTATTCACTATCGAGAAAGACAACTACGAAGCCGCTGTACTTCAAGCTGAAGCATCATTAGCAAGTGCTCAAGCAGCTCTGATTGAAGAGCAAGCACAAGCTAAAGTTGCATTGGATGAGGCAAGACGCTATCCAGAGCGCGAGCGCACGGACTTATTCTTACGTAAACCTCAAGTTTTAAGCGCGCAAGCAGCTGTTAAATCAGCGCAAGCAGCACTTAAACGTGCTGAGCGTGACCTTGCGCGTTGTGAAGTGAGAGCACCTTACGATGCGTTAGTGATCAGCCGTGAAATTGGTGTCGGTCAATACATAAATGTAGGTAGCCAGGTTGCTGAGCTAAATAACATTGAAAGTGCAGAAATCATCGTACCAATTGCTGGCTTTGACAGCGTGTTTTTACCTAAGCGCTTAAAAGGCGTTAAAGCGACCATTATCAATAAAGGCTTAAACAGCTTTACTCGTGAAGCAGAGATTGACCGCGATCTAGGCGTTGTAGATAACGCGACACGTATGAGCAACTTAGTGGTTCGTGTTGAAGACCCATACGGTTTAAAGCATGACGTACAACCAATTAAATTTGGTGCTTATGTACAAGTTAACTTTGCGGGTGCCATGTTACAAAATATCTATCGTTTACCGCAGTCTTTGGTAAATAACCAAACAGTGTGGATTGTAAATGATGAGAATAAACTTGAACCACGAAAAGTAACTGTAGTGCGTGAAGAAGGTGAGTACTTCTACATTAGTGATGGCCTTGAAGTGAATGACCAGCTTGTTCTTACTTTACCTGAGTACCCTCAAGCGGGTATGGAAGTAAAGATTGCCGGTATGAAAGAAATGACAAGCGATGCAGAAACTGCAGCGGTTGAAAAGCTTTAAGGTAACACTATGACTGATACAAACACAGAAAAGCAGTCAGGCCTGATAGCCTATTTTGCTAATAACTCGGTCGCTGCTAACTTAATGATGGTGTTTATCATCATCATGGGGATCATTAGTTATTTCACTATTCAGCGCCAGATGTTCCCGAATGTTGAAATTAACTATATTGAAGTACAGGCCAATTATCCGGGGGCCTCACCACAAGAAATTGAAGAAAGTATTCTGATCAAGATTGAAGAGTCACTAAAAGATGTTACCGAAATTAAGCGCGGTGTTTACCGCTCGTTTCGAAATAGTGGCCGTGCCAGCCTTGAGATAAACACAGATGCTGAGCTCACTGATGTGCTCGACAAAGTGAAGTTACGCGTCGACAGTATTGCCACGTTCCCTGCGGGAATGGAGCCTGTCACCATTAGTCAGGTTGAATTTCGTCAAGACGTGATCGGTATGACGCTCGTTGGTGATATTCCGCTGACAGAGTTAAAGCCTGTAGCAAATCAAATTGAAGATGAGTTGCTGCAATTATCAAACGTATCGCTGGTGCAAAACGATGTGCCGTTAGATGAAATAGCGATTGAAATTGACCCAGACTCACTGCGCCAATACAACTTAACGTTAAGTGATGTAGCTGGTGCTGTTCGTCGTTATTCTGCCAACATCTCTGCCGGCCAATTACGCACTGATGCAGGTATTATCTCTGTTCGTGTTGAAAACCAATATTACAGTGGTGAAGAGTTCCGCCAAATTCCAGTCAAGGTGGGGGCTAATGGTGCGAAGGTATTGTTGCAAGATATCGCTGTAATTAAAGATCAATTTATTGAAGGTGAACGCTACTTTAAATTTAACGGCGAAAATGCGGTTTATTTGTCTGTAAAAGCAACCAAAGAACAAAACATGATCCCGGTTGCAGATTCAGTGAAAGCGTATATTGATAAGAAAAACAAAGAGCTGCCTGCGGGCTTGCGTCTTGAACCTCTTATGGATATGACCTATTACCTTAACGCACGTTTAGACATGATGAAAACCAACCTAATTCAAGGGGCTATCTTGGTTGCCATTATGTTGTCTATCTTCTTACGCTTTAAGTTAGCGCTTTGGGTAATGATTGGTTTACCTGTGTGTTTCTTGGGCGCAATGATGATGATGCCATTATTTGGTATCAGTATTAATATCGTGTCGTTATTTGCATTCATTATGGTGCTGGGGATCGTGGTCGACGATGCCATAGTCATAGGGGAAAGCGCCTACACCGAAATTGAGAAAAAAGGCGGTGGTGTTGTCAATGTAGTGAATGGTGCAAAACGTGTTGCTACCCCAGCTACATTTGGTGTACTGACTACGATTGCTGTGTTTGCACCGTTTACATTATCAAGCGGGCCAGAAAGTGCATTTTTCTTTGGTATCGCGGTGGTGGTTATTCTGTGTCTAATATTCAGCTTGATTGAGTCGAAGCTTATATTACCTGCTCATATCGCCCACACTAAATTTCCGCCTATTAATCCAAACAGCTGGCGTGCTCGTTTTAATAAGCGCTTTTTTAAGTTTGTAAATGGTCCTTATAAAGCATTTATCGTACGTTGTGTTGAATGGCGCTGGCTTGTTTTATTTTCTTTTGTGGGCTTATTAATTATGACGTTTGGTTTGATTTCATCAAATCAAGTGCGTGTTGTTCCAACCCCAAAAGTACCGCATGATTTCCCGCAAATTCGTTTAGAAATGAATGAAAACGCGTCGGATATTCAAACCATTAACGCAATTCGAGAAATTGAAGCGATGGTGGTTAATGTTGATAAAGAAACCGAGCGTGAATTTGGTCAAAAACTTATTCGTGACATTTTAGTTTTTAACCAAGGGCGTACTGAAGCGCAGCTTTTAGCGCCACTTGTTGATGAAGATCTTCGCCCATACAACGCATTTGAATTATCTCGTCGCTGGCGTGAGCAAATGCCAAGTATTGCTGGTGTCAAATCATTACAAATTTACGATGATGTGAATGGTGGCGGCATGGATGGTGAGTTTGGCTACTTACTGTATGGGCCTGACATCGATACATTGAACGAGGCAGGTCGTCGCTTTATTCAATTACTGCAACAGCAAAAAGGCTTATTTGATATTAGCTCAACCATCGACCCGGCGAGCAAAGAAGTGCAATTAAGCTTAAAACCTGTGGCATATGATTTAGGGTTAGATCTTGCCAATATCGCAAACCAAGTTGGCGCAAGCTTCTACGGTGGTGAAGCGCAACGTGTTATTCGCCGTGGCGAAGAAGTGCGCGTAATGGTGCGTTACCCTAAACTGACACGTGAAGCATTTGCATCTCTTAAACATGCAGTAATTACAACACCTGAAGGTAAAGAAGTACTATTAGGTGATGTTGTAGAGCTGACTGAAAAACCAGGTATTAGCTATATTCGCCGCGAAGGAGGTTATCGAACTGTGTATATTTATGGCAGTATCGATGAAGAAGCGATTGAGCCAGGCGAAGTCGTTAAGCAAGTTAAAGAGACTCTTTTACCGCAACTTAAAGAAGAGTATCCATCAGTTAAAACTGAGCTAGGTGGCTCAATTGAAGAGCAGCAAGCACAAGCTAATGAGCAAATTATGTTCTTCATTGGTGGTATGATTTTAGTGTATATCTTGCTTGCAGTACCGCTTAAGAGCTATTCGCAACCACTCATTGTAATGTCGGTTATTCCATTTAGCTTAACCGGTGCAATTTGGGGTCACTTATGGTTTGGTCTAGACATTAGTTTAATGTCGGGCTTTGGCTTAATTGCTGCTGCTGGGGTGGTGATCAATGACTCACTGGTCATGACTGACTTTGTAAACCAAGCGCGTCGCGAAGGGCTTTCTACACGTGAAGCAGTTATAGAAGCAGGGTGTGCACGTTTTAGAGCAATCACACTGACTTCAATTACGACCTTTGCCGGTGTATTACCAATTATGTTTGAAACCAGCTTACAAGCTAAGTTCGTAATTCCAATGGCAGTAGCACTTGGTTTTGCGGTAATGTTCGCAACCTTAATTACATTAGTACTTGTTCCATGTTTGTACATTGTAATGAGTGATGTGGGCAATGGTGTTCTTAATATCTTCCGTGCAGGTTATAGAGTGGTTACCAGAACTAAGCCAGCTCATAATTAGTACAGACTAGCTATTTAAAAGCCAACCAAACGGTTGGCTTTTTTGTTACTAAAATATAGTAACTATTTGCTATATATAATGTTTGATTACATTCTTTTGTTTGATTTGTTTTCTGGTCGCGATTATACTCATTTTGTTTTTGGCAAACTAACTGAAAGGTTAGGACGCAAAGTTTCCGGTCTAAGGTTTTAAGACTATGATAGCGGGACCGCTGATAAGCACATAATCTACGTGCTTTGGTTCTTTTGCCTCAAACTTTACATAAATATTTTGTTCGATTGTTACTATAGTACCTATTCGTTGCTCTTAGGGTGATATTTTGTTTATGCATACGTCAATGGCCTCTGGAAGATGGTTGCCAATTGGTTGCTTAAATCATCATACCCAACTTTTTGTTGGTGATAAGGTGATAGTGACCTTTTATGACATGCAAGGAGAGCTAGTCGATTTATCATTCGAATATGCAATTGTGAGCTCAGATGATGGAGAGCCTCATAATTGGCCTCGCTCTGTGGCTGAACATATTAATGTGCATATTCCGTTGGTTAAAGCGGGCAAAATGACAGAGCAAGGTTTGGTGGTTGCATACCGTTCAAACCAAATTTATGCCCTAGAAGGTTCGGGTATAACGCATGTAAAAGTGGCGTTTAATTGCATCGCTAAATGTGAAGAGCGAGTACAAGATAGATTAAACGAGTATGACTATGTCTACCCACAAGCATGCAATGATTACAATGCAGGTGTAAAAGTACTTCAACCTAAAACGGGTCATATTTACATGTGCAAGCCATGGCCGTTTAGTGAGTTTTGCCGTGTTAAAGATTCACATAACCCACTCTTTGAACCGGGAGTTGGGAAAAGTTGGGCTATGGCGTGGCAACAAGTGTCACATTAACAGTTTCCCCCTAAATGCTATTTTAGCATTGCTTAGCCCACTCAATTTGAGTGGGCTTTTTTAATACCAACCCGCAATAATACTTATACCAAACCGCAATAATACTTAATCATTTTGAGGGATTAAACCTGTCGCTAACTGCGTTAAAAATTTCTCATTTAGAACAACTAAATAACGAAATTTTTGCCTTGTTATCAACGAGGTTTCATTGCCTCAAAATAGACTACTTAATTAAGCGGATTGGTATTAATCATTTTGAGGGATTAAATCTGTCGCTAACTGCGTTAAAAATTTCTCATTTACGACTGCATGGATGCAGGAGGTAGAGCAATGCAGGAGCAATTGCCGAGAACAACTAAATAACGAAATTTTTGCCTTGTTATCAACGAGGTTTTATTGCCTCAAAATAGACTGCTTAATTAAGCTGATTGGTATAATTCTGTGATAAACTGCCAGCAATTCGTTTTTTACTTTGGTTTTTCCCTGTGTCATCAAAATCGTATTCTTTGTCTTTATTAGCGCATCCACCTGTTGCCAAAAAACACCCTCATCAATTAACTACTCATCAACAGACTCGCACCGATAATTATTATTGGATGCGTGATGATGAGCGTGAAAATGAGGATGTATTAGCGCATCTAAATGCCGAAAACGATTATTGCGACAAGCAACTAGCAGACATAAAACCACTGCGCGAACAATTATTTAATGAGTTAAAAGACCGTATTGTAAAAGACGACAACACGGTACCTGTGAAAGATGGTCAGTATTGGTATCACTCAGAAGTACGTGGCGATGATGAATATGCGCGCCATTATCGCAGCAGCTCAATAGAAGCGCGCGATAAGCACTTGTTGTTAGATGTAAATCAATTAGCCGGCGATTACGAATTTTATGAGTTGGGCGAAGTGGCTATTAGCCCTGACGAACAGCTACTTGCTTACTCAGAAGACACCGAAGGTCGCCGTATATATACCGTGCGTTTTAAAAATATTGCCAATGGTGAGATGTTTAGTGATGTTATCGAAAACACCGAAGGTCAAGTGGTATGGGCTAATGACAGTAAAACCGTTTTTTATGTGAAAAAAGACTTACAAACTTTGTTGGGTTTTCAGGTTTACCGCCATGTTTTAGGCACTCCGCAAGCTGATGACGTACTGGTTTATGAAGAACAAGATAAAAGCTTCTTCATGGGGCTTGGCAAAAGCCGCGATGAAAGCCTTATCATAATTGATCTTGCGACCACAGAAACAAACGATACTTGGGTGCTAGATGCGAATAACCCAGAGGGGGAGTTTAGCGCTTTAATGCCACGCGAAGAAGGCCATGAGTTCGATGTCGATAAGCTAGGTGATACCTTTTACATTGTGACTAACTGGCAAGCGAAAAACTTTCGCTTAATGACTGCGACACAAAGTACCGTTGGCGATAAAAGTCTTTGGCAAGAACATACCCCGCATCGCGAAAACGTGTTGTTAGAAGGGGTTGAGATATTCGATGACTACCTTATCCTCACTGAGCGAGAGCTAGGCCAAACACGTTTTGTGGTAGTTAATCAGCACGATCAGCGCTTTACTTTAGAGTTTGATGATCCTTGTTATTATGCCGCAATTGCAATGAACCCAGAGCCGAATGTGAGCACTGCACGCATTTACTATTCGAGCTTAACAACGCCGGGTTCTTTGTATGATGTTGATTTAAAAACCGGGAACAAAACCTTATTAAAACAACAGCAAGTACTCGGCGAGTTTGACCCGCAAAACTACCGTTCAGAGCGTTTAATGATCACCGCAAGAGATGGCGAACAAGTGCCGGTGTCTTTGGTTTATCGTATTGATAAATTTAATAAAGATGGCACTAACCCACTACTGCAATATGGCTATGGTGCGTACGGAATTACCATCGATCCTAGCTTTTCAAGCAGCTCATTAAGTTTGCTAGACCGTGGCTTTGTTTATGCGATTGCGCATATTCGTGGTGGCGAAATGCTAGGCCGTCACTGGTATGAACAAGGTAAAAAGCAATATAAGCAAAACAGCTTTAGTGACTTTATTGATGTTACGCGTGCTCTTACTACGCAAGGCTATGCACAACCAGAAAAAGTATTTGCCTCTGGTGGTAGTGCTGGAGGGTTACTGATGGGGGCTGTAGTAAATCAAGCTCCTGAGCTTTATTTAGGTATCGGTTGTCATGTGCCATTTTTAGATGTGCTAACCACCATGCTAGATGAGAGTATTCCTCTTACTACGAATGAATATGACGAGTGGGGCAATCCAAATGACCCTGCGTTTTATGATGTGATTCAGGCATATTCGCCGTACGATAATATTAAGCCGCAGGATTACCCTAATATTCTCGTAACTACCGGCTTTCATGACTCTCAAGTGCAATACTGGGAGCCAATGAAGTGGGTGGCAAAACTGCGTGAATTTAAAACTGATGACAACATTTTGGTGTTTAAAACCGATATGGATGCAGGCCATGGCGGCGCATCTGGTCGTTTTAAAAGCCTTGAAGAAAAGGCATTAGAAATGGCGTTTTTTATTGCTTTATTACCGAATTAAGGCTTAGATAAATAAGTAAATAACGTTTATAAGCGTAAACTCAAGTTGTATTTCAAAGAGGTAAGCATGTTTAAAGCCCATGGTGATTGGCGCTATTTTGTTGAGCCGCCAGTGATTTATGTGGAAATGAGCGGCAGCTTTAACAAAGAGGCGGTTGCTTCATTTAGCATTGAAGTCGGTCAAGAAATCATGAAATACCCTGAACAATCAATTCAGTATGCAGTAGTGAATTTGGAGCAATTTGAATTAGCGACGGCTGATAGTATTGAGATTGCAAAGGCTTACTTTCAGGCCGTAAAAGCGCGAGGCTACAAACGTGTTGATTATATTAAAGCAAATATCATTGCCCGCAATTTGTTAGAAGTAGTTTGGTCGGGGGTAGAAATGGATATTTATTTTCACCCAGATGCCGAGAGTCTTTTTCAAGCAAGGCCTGAGTACGAAAATTTAAGAAAGTGGTTAAAGTAAAAAAGCCCTCAATTGAGGGCTTTTTAGTCTCTGTTCTAAACATTAACCAAGGTAAGCTTTTAACATCCAAACAAGTTTCTCTTGTTCTTTAATGTAGTCACCCATCAATGATGCTGTACCTTCGTCGTCTGCATCACCTGCTTGCGCTAAGATTTCACGCTGCATCTGAATAAGCGTGCTGTAACCCGCTAAAAGATTTTCAACAGCAGCAGTACCTTCAGTGATATTTTTAGCTTCACTGATCTTGCTTGCTTCAATATACTCAGAGAATGCATGCACAGGTGTACCACCTAAGGTTAAAATACGCTCTGCAATCTCATCTACTTTCTCAAGTAGTAAGTTATAAATTTCTTCAAATTTAAGGTGTAATTCAAAAAAGTTTCGACCTTTGATATTCCAATGAAAACCACGTGCGTTCATGTATTGAATTTGGTAGCAGCTTAGTAAAGAGTTTAGTGAATTTACGATGTCTTCACTTTTTGCGCTGTTTAAACCAATTGCATTTACCTGTGACATAGATTGCTCCTTAAAAAACCGTTAATTGTTTACTTGCTAGTGCTTGGTGTTAAGTATTAGCCATCTTGGTTAATCTGTAAAATGGTTTAATTCGAACACCGTGATAGGCTTTACCTATCATAGGCGGTTTTTACCCGCTAGTGCACTATCAACATAACATTGAATTACCTGTTATATAGACTTGGGGCAACTGAGCAAAAAATCTACCTTATTTTGCAGATATGCAAAAATTAAGCAGAAAGTATGATCTAAAACAAAGTTTGTATTAGCTGATAAACACGCCGATTTAGAACTTGATTTAGGTCAAAAAAGCAACGAAATAGAAGCGCATAATGACCTTACCGCATTTAACCAGGAGAATAAAAATGGACGGTAAAACAGTTAAAGAAAGTAAAGCTGAAATAGTTGTTGTAGTGATTGCATTACTTGCATTTGTTATCGGTTTAGTAGGTCATTTAGCAGGCGCTAGCTTCGCAAATTTTGATACCTTTGGTTACATTGCTGCACCAGTACCACTGATTTTAGGGATCATTGTATTAATCTCATACAAAGTAGCTGCAAGTGCTGAAGATTAAAGAATCACTCACTTTGATTTATAAGCTTAATAATGTAATCCATCACTTGGCGTGAGTAGATCATACTGGTGTGACTCAAATGAAACACCTTATGCTCTGCCATGCCATTGAGCTTGGTTTCATCTATCAAAACCGTACCATCAGAAACACTGCCTTTGGCAATCAGTGGCATTAGCCCTATTGGTAAGTCGCCAGCAATACTATAAAGCTTGGCATTAAACGGCCAATCCCCATTCTCTGATAATAAAAATTCCACACTGTTTTTTAACAGCATTTCAAAGCCTTTTTGCTGCATTTGCTTAGCAATATGGCTGCCTTTATGTGGGGTGCCTAAGGTGATTACCTTTTCGACATGGCGACTTTGTAGTGAATTGGCTTCAAGGTAAGCGCGGGCGACTAACCCCCCCATTGAATGGCAAACCAAGGCGGTTGGCTTACCATTAATAAAGCGATCAATCTTATCGAAAATTGCCGTTCTATCGGGGGAGAGTGTATTGTAGGTCAAATTGAGTATTTTAAGCCCTGACTTTTCGAGACGCGCACACAGAGGGCGCATCACAAAGCCCGACATATAAAGTCCGTGTAATACTACAACCTGCCTAATTGCCATCGCATTCCTTACATTAACTGTTGCGGTTTAATTTCGATATTTGCTGTATCTGAGCTAACCCATACTTCGCCATCTTGAACTGTGATGGTGAGCTTAATATTCCGATCGGCTAACTCTGCTAATGCTTGGGTAGCAGCATAATCGAGACTAAAAATACTCAAGTTTTTAAAATCATACAACTTAGGCTGATGTTTTTGCCACCAAATTGCTTGGTTATTTTCACCGTAAGTATACAAAACAACTTGCTTGGCTTTATTGCAGGCTTTTTTCAGACGTTTTTCATCAGGTAAACCTAGCTCAATCCATAATTCAATTTCTTCGCTGTAGTTAATGTGCCAAAGCTCTGGCTCGTCATCTGCGCATAAGCCTTTCGTAAACTCTAAGCCTTCACGAGCATTAAGTGCAAAAGCTAACAAGCGGATCATCAAGCGTTGTTCGGTTTCTGATGGGTGTTGTGCCAGTGTTAAATTGAAATCTTGATAAATGTGGCGGTCCATATCGCTTAGCGATAATTGCGCTTTAATAATGGTTGATTTAAGAGCCATAACTGCTTACTTGAAAAAATTTGCGCCATTATAGCGCAATTAATCTTACCGACGCTTAAATATCTCCAGCGAAACTTTTGGTTAATCCTTATTTATTATCACAAGCAGCATTCATAAACCTAAATTACGCCGGTGACATTTTAGTCACATTTACTTTGCTAACGTCTAAAGTTGATTAATTCGAATTCAATAATTAGGGCTATTTGGGAGGATGAAAGTATGTGCAAGTTATTGAAATCAAGATCATGGTTGATGCCAAGAGGGACGCAATTATGAAAGAACAATTTAGACAGATACTCTGGTCATTTGCATGGCTATTGTTGAGTAGTTTGGCATTTTACTCTTACGCAGTAGAAGAGCCAGGGGCAATAACGGTTATTGTTAAAAATCAGACTACAGATCGACCACTTCCAAACGCACAAGTCATACTTAAGGAACGAGAAACCTCTGCAATACAAACCTTACAAACTGATCTACAAGGGCGTATTGTTGTTGAGCAACTCGACCCGGGCCTTTACTCAATAAAGATTACAAAAAGTGGCTTTGCGGCTTTATACGAACCAAGTATTCGCGTTGTAACTCGTAAAAATACGAAGGTTGAATTTGACCTTAGAGAACAAGCCATAGAAGTAGTTGAAGTAAGAGCCCAACAAGCTGATACATTTACTTCAGGCTCTAGCACCTATCTCGACAGAGAATCTCTGCGAAGTGCCGTGGGAGGAGGTGCAGATCCACTACTTTCTCTAGATGGATTGCCAGGTGTCGCATCTGACAGTGAATTTGCAAGTTTCAGTGTGCGTGGTCGAGGCCCAAGAGATAATTTACTCTTTGTTGATGATTTTCCTTTTGATAAAGCTATTCACTTTGATGCGACGTTAGGTGAAGAGGAAGATGTAGGCGGCGGTGGTCGCTTTTCTATATTTGCCCCAAATGTGATAAATGGAGCAGAATTTTCACCTGGTGGGTGGCAAGCAGCTTATGGTGGTCGTGCAGGGTCTTTACTGAAGCTAGAAGTGGCCGATGGTAACCCTAGCCCATCTGCAAGTTTTCGCTACGACCTTGCTGGTTATGAAGTTGGTTATGACGGCCCTATAAATATCACTGATGAAGCAACTATGCTTTTTTCTGCAAGGCGGTTAGATTTTGGTGCCTTGTTTGAAACTATCGAAGAGCTAGATATTGGTGAACCTGTTTTAAGGGATATTATTTTTAAATCAGTGATACCCATTAATCAAAATAACACTTTTGAAGTGTTACTCATGGATACGCATGAGAAATATACTCGTGGCGTTGAGCATGTTTCTGAATCACCTAATTTTGAAGATACTGCATTGCAAAATGCCGAGCAAGATAGTGACTTGTATGGTTTAACATTGACCACGTTACTTGGTGAAACTGCTGTTTTGACTAATAAAGTTTACTACCGAAAAAGTGATAAATTGAGCTCTGAAGGTGAGGCTTATCCAGATCTTGTGCCCGAGGGAACGCCAGCTTCTGAATACCCTATTCGAGAAGACATTATCACTATATCTGAAGGTGAAACAGAAATTGGTTGGAGAAGTGATTTTGAGGTAGAAAATCAATTAGGGATGTTGAGCGTCGGTGCCCGAATTACGCAAATTGAACTAGATTACAGCACCTTTTTAGATGGTGAATGGAATCGGTATGTTTATGATAGTGACGATTATAGACCAGACCCACAGCAAAAGTTTATTGTACTAACACCTGAAAGCCTTAATTCAGTCACGTCTTTGAAAGAAGTAAACTATGCAGGCTACATAGAACAAATTTTTGAAATGGGTGATTGGGATTTTGGTACAGGTTTACGATTTGAACGAGATGGGTTTGCTGATGAAAGTTTTATATCACCTCGATTCAGCATCAACTGGATGCCAAGTCAAAAGGTAAGGTATTTTGCAACGGCGGGGTTATTTCATCAGTCACCGCTATATTTAGAACTTGCAGCTAACGAGACTAATAATCTTAAAACTGAAAAAATAACCCATACGAGTGTTGGCTTTAAATATTTCCCTAATGCCAACTGGTCATTACTAACGGAAGTTTATTATCAGCAACTTAGCGACTTAGTGGTTGACCTAGACCGTACCAGTGGAACTTATGCGAATGATGGTGATGGTACTTCATATGGTGCTGATTTTGTGCTTAATGCTACTATTTTCGAAGGCCTTTACGCCAGTGCAACCTATTCTTACAATGATGCGCTCGTAGACCGAAAGGATGGTTTTGGCGACGTAGCTGCTGAATTTAGTCGTGAACATGTTGCCACGTTAGGGCTGACATGGGAGATAAGTGACCGTTGGAAGCTTGCTGGACGATATAAATACCTTTCTGGCAGACCAGATGACATATTTATTGTACATGAAGATGTTTTGGGACCAGGACAGCCTTTGCGTTACTCTAAGGAAATTACAGAACGTAATGTTGGCCGTAAAGAAGGATCAGGCTCATTGAATGTTCGTGTAGATTACCGACGTGCCTTTGGTCCTATTGATGTTACCGCCTTCCTTGATGTTATAAATGTCACGGCAGCTTCATCAGCTGATGACACTGAGTTTGATTACCGCCGAGGGATTGAAGTCGTTGACGATAGCGAAGCTGAACCGCTGATCGGATTGCGATTAGATTACGCTTGGTAAGGAAGAAAAATGCTAGATGCTTTGAATACTGAGCCGATCAGAGCTTTGATTGTTGAAGATAATCGTGACATTAGTGCGAATATTGCTGCGTATCTAGAAAGGCACTGTTATCTCTTGGACTTTGCTTATGACGGTATAAGTGCAATGCAACTAGCGATGAACAACAAGTTTGATGTCATTGTTTTAGACCTAATGCTTCCAGGGATGGATGGCTTACACTTTTGTCAAAAGTTGCGAGCTGAAGCTGACGTTGAAACACCTGTACTTATGCTCACTGCGAGAGACACGCTTGATGATAAACTGAGAGGATTTGCAGTAGGAGCCGACGATTATTTGGTAAAGCCATTCGCATTGCAAGAGTTACATGTGCGCCTGCAAGCTCTTTATAAGCGGAGTCATGGCAATACCAATAAGGTATTGACTGTGTCTGATCTAACGATGAATAAGTCCACCTTGCAAGTACATCGTGCAGGCCAGCTTATTGAGCTTAATCCTGCAAGTATGAAGTTATTGCAGCGGTTAATGGAGGTATCTCCTTCTGTTGTTACACGCGATAGTCTCGAAACTTTATTATGGGCAGATGAGCCTCCCGATGGTGATGCGCTTCGTTCGCACATGTACAAGTTAAGACAGGCGATTGATAAACCATTTGATACGCCATTGATTCATACTGTGCACCGTATTGGCTATCGAATTGCAAAGGGCGTGCAATAATGTATCGGCATAGTTTGCACAAACGTGTCGCTATCGCGTTTGCAATGTGTGTGGCTGTGCTCAGTATTGCATGGGGGTTTGCTTTCTTTGCTGCAATAAGATTGAGTGAAGATCGCGTGCTAACCCAGCAATTGCAAGTTGCATCAGATAACTACCCTGCTATTACTACAAATCTTAAGGCGTACGATAAAGTAGATAACTTACCTCAATCACTTCATGCGTGGGCGCAAACAAATCCAGCAGTAGGCTTGTATGAATTTGATAGCGAAGAATTACATGTTGCCGTTATTGATACAGGCAATGAGCAGTCACCTGGGTTTGTAGTGTTTGATGTCGCGCAGATTGAGGCTTCTTCGTCAGAGGATTGGTGGTTATTACTTATTATTAGCAGCCTTGTAGGAACATTGGGGTTATTAGGCTTTGGGCTTGGAATTGTTGTGATGCGTCGAGCTTTGGCTCCCGTAACTCAACTTGCTAAAGCTGTGGCCGACATTGATCCTGAGCAATTATCAAACGAAGATTACAAGCGTATACATGCTAACCGATATACAAATGATGAAGTTGGCATGCTCGCAAGTACAATAGAGCAGGCTTTTGAGCGAGTGAGTGCATTCATCGCAAGAGAACGCTATTTTACAGACTCAGCAAGCCATGAATTGCGTACGCCAGTTACAGTCATTACCGGCGCCCTAGAGCTTTTAGAACAAAGCCAATTGACTCCTGCCGATATGAAGGTGCTAGATCGTGTAAGGCGGGCAACACACGACATGAATACAATGATCGAAATGTTTTTGTGTCTTGCTCGTGAAACTGATGATGGCTTGTATGATGAGCAGTTTTTAGTAATGCCACTGGTAAGAAAAGCAGTAGAGCAGCAACGCTATTTGTTAAACGGTAAGCTCGTCGGTGTTGAACTTGATGAGCTCGCCAACCCCATAATTTATGGGCATGCACAGGCATTTTCTATTGCCGTTAATAACCTGGTGCGAAACGCGTTTGAGCATACCCTTGCAGGACAAGAACCGATTGCAATTTTGATTAAAGAGCATGAATTATTAATCACTAATCAGTTCAGTGGCGGTGATACCCAGTATACGGCGACTGAAACAGCTTCTCACGGCTACGGCTTAGGTTTAGGTATTGTGCAACGCTTATGTGAGCGCAATGGTTGGTCATTCTCACTGCATGCAGATACAGCGCATGTAGTCGCTCGTCTTTCGTGGTGATGGAAGGCATGATTTTATTTTTAAACAATCCTGCTTGATGTAGTAAACTATACCTATCAGCAAAATCCCCATGGCGTTAGCCTTTAAAATAAAGAGCTTAATAATCTAATGAGTAGAGCAGGAATACAGTGGTTCCCAGGTCTACAGTCTTAACTTCCATTACTTTCCATACTGATTTCCAAGTAAATTTAAGTTATTGAAATGAAGCGTTTTTATTGCCATTCTTTTCCGCGCTCTTCCACCAGCTGCCAGATGCTTTAGTACCCACTAAAGCACCCATGGGTTCTAAAAGCGTATATACTGACCTAAATTAAGCAGGAGTTTATATGCCTAGGCCAGTAACTAAACTAACAGATAAGAAAGTTAAAGCAGCAAAGCCGCAGGAGAAAGAGCAAACTCTTTCAGACGGTGGCGGTTTTCAATTGCGTGTCTTACCCAGCGGTACAAAATCCTGGCAATTTAAGTACAAAAATCCAGTTACGGATAAATACAACAAAATGCCTTTAGGTATTTACCCAGATAAATCCCTTTCAGACGCAAGGGATGATGCCGCTGCTAAAAGAAAGCTACTAGCCAATGGCATTGACCCAAAAAAACATAAGTTAGAGAAGAAGAAAGAGGAAGTCCGTAAGCATAATAATACTTTTATCGCAGCTGCAGAGCTTTGGTTTGAGCGTAAAAAGCCTACTGTCACTGAGCAGCACGCGTCTCGTGAGTGGAAAACATTAGAAAAGTATGTATTTCCAAAAATGAAAAGTATGCCTTTGGAGAGCATTACAGCACCATAGACGATTGAAGTTCTTAGGCCTTTAGAATCTGACGGGAAACACTCAACAGTTAAGCGTATATGCCAGAGCCTTAATCAGATTATGGATTACTCTGTTAATCATGGCTATATACAAGCTAACCCATTAGCCAAAATTATTAAGGTGTTTTCTAAGAATGTGGTAGAACATATGGCAACTATTGAGCCAGATGAGTTGCCTGAATTCTTAAAAGCTTTATGGGGTGCGCCAAGTATTCAAAATAAGACTAGGTTATTGATTCTTTGGCAGCTACACACCATGACTCGCCCAAAAGAAGCAGCCATGGCTAAATGGGAAGATATTCATTTTGATGATGAGGTTTGGATAATTCCAGCAGAGGAAATGAAACGCAGAAGAGCGCATAGAGTACCTTTAACTCCTGCAACGATAGCAATATTAGAAAAAATGAAGTCACTCAGCGGGCATCATCAATATATTTTTCCTAATGAACGTGATCCTAATGGTCATGCAAGCACCTATATAGTGAATGCGGCTATAAAACGCAGTCTGGGGTACAAAGGTAAGCTGGTGGCTCATGGACTTCGTTCTGTTGCATCTACGGCGCTTCATGAGCAAGGTTACGATAGTTTGTTAGTTGAAGCTTGCCTAGCTCATGCAGATGAAAATGAGACTAGAGCGGCATATAACCGCTCAGATTATTTAGAGCAACGCAGGCCAATAATGGAGTGGTGGAGTGGGTTGATTGGGCAGACTAGTCCCAAATAAAAGTACTTAATCAAGCATTGTTTTGACTATTTTATTAAGAGCTTTTTTCTCAGTAGTATTTTGCTCTTTAGCATAGCTCGTCAATTTTTTCTGGTTTGCTTTGGTTAAACTTGGTGAGCTGATACTTTTCATTCGATGTTTTTTTGCTTATAAGAATTATTTAATCCATCAATTAATTCCTTAGCAGTAGGAAGATGTATACCTTCTCCAAGTCTAAACCTGATTGTTGGCCGTTCAATATACAGCTTTGATTGATTTCTAAGTAATAGCTGCCAATTTGAGATAACAGCATTAATAGCCCAGTAATAATCTTTTGATGTTATTGGTGCTAAGAAATTAAACTCTAAACTCCTTTTACATATAGTTCCACACCCAACCTAATAACTCAGTATCATTTGGTTTCAACCAATTAAGGCTACGCTCGCTGGAAAGAAACTTACTATATTGGATTTTTAATTTTTCTAAATAGTTTTGTTTGTCAACAAGTAGTGTGCCGTGGGAGTTATCAAAGGTATTTATGATTAGGGGGATAATTGCCTCATGTGTTTCTACATAGCCTTTTTCAATAGGTAGGTAACTAGGGCGGAGACCCTTAGTGCATATAGGGTTGAAGTTGAGGTAAACCCTGGGAAGTCCAGTTGTTTTTAAAAAGTTTGTTGAATTTGTTGAAAAATATAAAGCTATTGAGAAAGCTTAATATTTGGGATTTAATATACCAACAAATGTAACCCAAGGTGTAGACGTGTAACCACTTGTAAAAATTGGAAAAAACAGATTTAATAGGATAATACGTTGTTCTGACAGGGACTGAGTCGCAACCGTACAAGCTATAATTTAATAAAGCTTTATGTGTCAGTTACTCTCTCTAGTTTCCTTTAGCGTAAGTAATATTAACGTTAGTTAATGTCAGCACTGTATAACAATAAACATTTTTATTTTGTAAGGATATAGAGGGTTAGTTGATGAAAAAAGAGCTTATAAGCAGTTATTTTACAATTGCTTTAATTTGTAGCATTTTCATGTGGTTGTTTGGTGAAGATAGTTATCGTGGTTATGCATATAACTTAGGTAAAGCAATTGTTTGGCCTATATCTATTTTTAAATCTTATCCAGAAATTGATGGGGATAGCCCATTAAAATTTGCTTCAAGCTACCAGAAAGTAGCTGCTTCTGGCAACGTTGAGGGTTATACCGATTTTAATGTAGCTGTTGGTCTACTCTCTTATTACTTTTATGTTGAAAGTGACCCTTCAATTAAGCTTAAAGATTATAATGAACTAATGTATCAAGGGCGTGGAGCAGATCAATTCTTTAAAACTTTGTTGGGAAAAGAAGAAATTTTAACCAAAGTCGCTGATTATTTAGATGGTATGAGTTTTGGAGATATTGTTTCAGAAAGAGATGATATCGAAGATGATTTAATGGAACTGTTGAATGATAGGGAATAGCTATCTTAAATCTAGAAAAGTAGTCGCTTAAAAAGCGATTACTTTTCTAATGAAATTAGCAACTTTTTACTATTAGTATAAATGGTTTACCTGAGGCTCCATACCAAGTCTAAAGATTTATCTATGAAGTTATGTGTATTATTTTCAATGTGTTTTTGAAATGTTAATGCTTTGCTTTCAAAGTTTGCAGCAAACTTTGTTAAGTCTTGCTCTATTTCATCTAGAGTAAAGTTACCCTCATCAACAAGTTTCGGCAGGGCTTTTTCAACATTAATTGATTTGGTAATATTCACAAAAAACAGCCTACCGATGAAGATTACTATGAAATCTTTATCCTCAAAATAACTTTTCTCTATTTTTCGAACTGCTAAGATATATTTACTATTTTGCCAGTTCCCGCGCTCTCCAAATATAAGCTTTAGGCCTTCAAGAATTATTGTGTCAGATAAGTTAATATCTAGTCCCCTTTTTAACATTGACATACGCGCATAAGCTGTTGAAAAAACTATTACTTCTAAAGTGGCATAATCGTTCTTAAGTTCAGTGTAACTTGCATCCTCGATTATACTTTTTCTAAATCTAGATACATTTTTTACAACAAGAGACTGAAAATCCTCCTTTAATTTTGTTAATGGGGCACTTCTTGGATCTGATGGAGATGTAATAAATGAGGTTACTTTATCGAGCCTATTCATATTTTTTATAAAATCATATAGATCATCATTACTAATAAACTTTAATTTTAAGCTGGGGTTTCTCCCTAAAGTGGAGGGTTCGTTTTTATTTGGCATTTCTATCGAGGAAGCTGCGTACCTATTTAGTATTTCTGTATTTATTTCATCATGATTTAGAAGGTGAATTATGCAATCCAGTAAAGTTTTGGAAAAAGGTTTGGTGAAACCATTTTGAATAGAAGTGAGGACTTTTATACCATTACTAAACTCTACTTCCCAATATCTTGAATTTTCTGACTCGGAAATTGTTTTTAAATTCTTAAGCTCGCAGAAACTTATAAATATTTCATTTGAATTATTGTAGGAAAGATATATGCCGCAATCCGTAATACAGAAAAAGTCACTATAAGCAGGTGATGAAGACAAAAAAGATACAGCTAGAACCTTCTCTTCTTCTAATTTTAATTGGAAAGCTATGAAATCTAGCTGTTCAGAAGATAGTTCACCTGTTAATTTCAAGGCCGATACTTTAGTTATTAGCTCAGGGTTTGGCCCAAATGTTCTATTCTTGTTAGGGTCGTAGAATACTGGCGTATTTTGGATTCTGTAGATTAAATCTTCTAGCAGTACAAGAGTTTCTTCATCAAGCTTTACTTTTCTACTGCTATCTACAACTTTTTTAGAAGTGATTGCATAACTGTTGAGTACAGAAAATAAAAAAGCTAGTGGCATCTTTTCTGCGTAGGTAAGGCGAGATATAAGGTTGTTATTTATTATGAGCTGACAATCATTACAAGAGACTTTCTCTATATCGTCAAAAAGAACTTTTTTGATTTCTGATGTTCGACTGCTAAAGTAGACTCCATTGTTTGTAATAAGCAAGCCCTCTTTTCCACTTCGCCAGAAGGTATCATCTATTAAAGTTATTACATCTTCCTCAGCTATACCTCGACCATACTCATTCAAAGCATTTAGCAGTTTTTTTCGTGGGATACTTGGTTTAGAGAAAATATAGTCAGATGTAATAATGGGGAGGCTTGTACTTAAAATATAAGTTTCAAAATTCATATTAATTCCTTTATTTGATTAAATTCCTTTTGATAGAGGTTAGTTCAAACGTATTGAAAAATACAGCTGTATTTTTTGTTAGGGTTTGATTTATATGAAGTAAAGTGTTGTCAATTAAGATTGAAATTTTGCTTTTTTTGAATCTATCCTTGAATACCCGTTAGTAATAGTTAATTTCTTCAGGTTTGTAGTAAGATCACTTATATCGAAGTACAAAAACACTGTTATGTTTTAGTACCCACTATAGTGCCCATGGCATTGGTCTTAAAATTAAAGAGTTTACAAATCAAATGAGTAGAGCAGGAATACAGTGGTTCCCGGGTCACATGAACAAAGCCCGCAACGAAATTAAAGAAATCATGCCACAGATGGATGTGATCATTGAGGTACTTGATGCCCGTATTCCTTACAGTAGTGAAAACCCAATGGTTACTGCGCTTCGTGGCGATAAACCGGTGATCAAAATCATGAACAAGGCGGACTTAGCTGATCCTAAGTTGACGCAAGCTTGGAAAGACTACTTTGAGCAGCAAAGTGGCGTGAAAGCGATTGATTTTGGTAATGATAAAGCGGGTGAAGTACACCGTATTAATGAACTTTGTAAAAAATTAGTGCCGCATAAAGTGGGTGCTGATAAACAAATTAAAGCCATGATCATGGGTATTCCGAATGTTGGTAAATCAACACTTATTAATACCTTAGCTGGCCGTATTGTGGCAAAAACAGGTAATGAGCCTGCGGTAACAAAAGCGCAGCAACGTATTAAGCTTGACGATGGCATTATGCTTTACGACACGCCGGGCATGTTGTGGCCTAAAGTAGAAAACGAAAACTCAGGTTATCGTTTAGGAGCAACCGGTGCAATTCGTGATACCGCTATCGATTACGAAGAAGTGGCTAGTTACACCGCTGAATATTTACTGCATGCATACCCAGAGCTTTTAAAAAGCCGTTATAAAATTGACGAGCTACCAGAGTCTGACTGGGAGTTTGTTGAAATGGCAGGTAAAAAGCGTGGCTGTATCCGCGGCGGTAATCAAATCGATACTTACAAGATGTCTGAAATTCTTATTAACGAATTACGCGATGGCATTATTGGTCGTATTACCATGGAAACACCGGCCATGCGTGAAGAAGAAGAGCAAATGGTTGCACAGCTTCGCGCTGCTGCAGAGGCAAAAAAAGCCGCAAAAGAAGAAGAGAAAAAACAACGCCGAGCGCGTGCGCGCAAGAATCGCCGTTAACAAGCCATCATTTGTTTTTCAGACATAAAAAAAGCCCTGTAAGGGCTTTTTTAGTTTCATATCTACCGTCACCGATATGAGCAATGTAGCAAGTAAAATAGTAGGGCGATCACCTGTTGCCAATATCAAGGGGCGTTGCGATTAGCAACAGGCGATCTTAGCTTTATCGTGGGCCACACGTGTTTCAGGGTCGAGAAACAAATCAGTTTATTCCGAACAAGTCATAACACTTCGCTGTCTTGTTGATAGTGATTATCAATTAGATTTGCGTGTCTGTCAATACTCAATTGAAAATAATTCTCATTTCTTTGTGTTTGTTTTTTAAACTTCAGCAATACAATGCATTAGCACTAAAGTTAGGCTGTAAATTACGCGCAATAAAAACTATGCTGGTGCTATAACAATTAAAATAAAAACACACGATGTTCTCAATTTGGTCAATAAGCCTTCTTGCAATTGTATATCTGGCAATTTTATTTGCGGTTGCAGGCTGGGCTGATAAAAGAAAAGTATTGCCTTTTAAAGGCTTAACCTATGGTTTATCGCTTGGAGTGTACTGCACCTCTTGGGCGTTTTTTGGTACCACAGCACAAGCTGCATATAATGGTTGGTGGCTAGCACCGACTTATGCCGGCACTATTTTGCTATTTATTTTTGGTTGGCAAGTGTATTGCCGTATAGCGCATATTTGTAGGCAGCAAAAAATAACCTCGATGGCGGATTTTATTGCTACGCGATATGGTCAGTCGTCGAGCTTATCAGGGCTCATTTCATTGATTTCAGTGATTGCCATTGTGCCTTATATCTCTTTGCAGCTAAGTGCTACCGCACAAAGTATTAATTTATTAACTAACCGTTCAATGATGCAAAGCCATGAAGTATGGGCCGATAGTACTTTTTATATCACGTTTGTATTAGCACTGTTTGCTATTTTATTTGGTGCAAGGCGCTTAAAGCCTAGCGAACATAACCCCGGTCTTATTGCCAGTATTGCCTTTGAATCTGTGGTTAAGTTATTAGCATTTTTAGCTGTGGGTTTGTATGTGTGTTTTGCGCTATTTGATAGCCCAGTGGCACTGTACGATAAAGCCCATGAACTAAATATTGATCAGCAAGTGGCTGCTACACAAAGCCCGACCTATGTGTATGTTGCCCATACTTTACTTGGTATTTTGGCGACCTTATGTTTGCCAAGGCAGTTCCACATGAGCTTTATCGAGAAAAATAACGATAAAGAATTGGCCTCGGCACGTTGGCTATTCCCGATTTACTTATTACTTATCAACCTGTTTATTCTACCAATTGCATACGCCGGATTAATTTACTTTCAAGATCAAGAAGTCGGTTACGACACCTTTGTATTGGCGCTACCTATGGCGGCTGATGATGCCTTTGTGGCGCTATTGGCGTTTTTAGGCGGCTTTTCAGCGGCAACCAGTATGGTGATTGTGTCATCCATTGTGCTTTCAGTGATGATCACCAATGACTTTATTAATCAATTTATTTTACGCCGCTCACAGCTCACATCGAGTAGCCGCGGACTTGATAAAAACAACCTATTACATGCGCGTAAAATCGTTATCGTACTGATTTTATTGCTTAGTTATTTTACTCACCGGGTTCTTGGCGAAAGTACAACCCTTGCCAATGTGGGTTTAATGTCGTTTACCTTAGTCGCACAATTTTCACCGGCCATGATCATTGGCTTATGGTGGCGACAAGCATCCTGTCGCGGCGCACAATTGGGGATTTTAAGTGGCTTTATCATTTGGGGTTACACACTCTTACTGCCAAATATTGCTGGAGGTTTAGGTCGCGATAGCTTATGGCTCGTGGATGGACCGTGGGGAATTAGCTGGCTCGCGCCTACCGATTTATTTTCTTTAGGCATGGAAAGTATCAGCCAAGCCTTGTTGCTGTCGTTAGGTGCGAACTGTTTAGTGTATTTTTTAGTGCCGCTATTTAGTCGTGCAACCTTGGCTGAACGCTTACAGAGCAATAAGTTTGTATCGCAGCTGAGTGATTCACGGGTGAGTAATCATCTGCAGCCCTTGAGCTATCACGACCTAGGTGCACTTTTGCAGCGATTTGCCGAAAAAGAAGCGGCGCAGTCTTTGGTTAATCATTACTTTCCTGATGATAAAAGTAAGTGGAAGCGTCCCGCCAATGTTGAGTTAGAGCTACTGGTTGAGCGCGAGATGTCAGCGGTGATAGGTGGTGCATCGGCGCGGCTTATTTTAGATGTAGCCAAAGATGAGCAGCGTCAGCCGCTAGAGCAGGTTGCTGAATTTGTAGATGAGGCAAGCCAAGTACTCAAATTTAATCGTGATTTATTACAATCAACAATCGAAAACATTCAACAAGGGATCAGTGTAGTTGATAGTGAGCTGCGGCTGGTAGCCTGGAATCAAGGCTACAAAAACATGTTCGCCTACCCAGATGATGCGCTCTACATAGGCCGCCCAGTTGCTGACATTATTCGTTTTAATGCCGAGCGCGGCTTATTTAGCGGCGAGAGCATGACCAGCGAAGTTGAAAAACGCTTAGCCTATTTACGCCAAGGCAGTGCTTATAAATACCAGCGCTCACACAATGATGGTCGCGTGTTTGAAATGCAAGGTAACCCACTGCCAGGTGGCGGCTTTGTAACAACCTATACCGACATCACCGAGTTCGTAAAACAACAAAAAGCGCTAACAGAGGCTAATGTTAGCCTTGAAGAAAAGGTAGCAGCACGCACCTTGGCGCTAACACAGGCAAACCAAGAGTTGTCGATGGCAAAGCAAGTGGCAGAGCAAGCAACGGTCAGTAAAACCCGGTTTTTTGCGGCTGCCAGCCACGATTTATTACAGCCTTTTAATGCCGCGAGTTTATTTTGTTCTTTAATGAATGAAAAAGCCCAAGACACCGAGCTTAAAGAGCTGGCGATGAATATAAAGAATTCACTGGGCAATGCAGAAGAGTTGTTATCGAGTATTTTAGAGTTAACCAAACTTGACTCTGGCTCGTTTAAAGTACAAATGAGCGAATTTGCAACCAGTTCTCTTGTTGAACCACTTCGCAATGATTACGAAGCTTTAGCGCGTGAAAAAGGTTTGAAATTTATTGTTGAAACCTGCGATGTGCGCCTGCATACCGACAAAGCGCTATTACGCCGAGTACTGCGTAACCTTTTGAGTAATGCGATTCGTTACACTGAGCAAGGTGAAGTGCGCTTAAAAATGCAGTACGAAGATAATCATGTGTCGTTTATTGTTGAAGATACCGGTATTGGTATTGCTGCCAATGATCAGCAAACGATTTTCCAAGAGTTTAAACAGCTTGGTGCAAAACCAAGTGCTGAAGGCTTAGGTTTAGGGCTGGCTATTACCAAACGTATTTGTGATTTGCTTAAAATCCCCCTAGTGATGGGATCTGAACTTGGTAAAGGTACGCAATTTACCTTGATTTTACCTTGTAAAGTCAGCGCTGCACCAGCGCAAGCCAAAGGTGCAGAGGCATCACAAGAAACAGAGCTGGGGCAATTGCGTATTTGGTTGCTTGATAACGACCGCAACGTGTTAGAGGCATTAAAACAGTTACTTGAGAACTGGGGCTGCGAAATCTCAACGGCCACTAACTTAGCGGAGCTTGAGCAGCTAAAGGCAAGCCAAGCCCTACCGCAATTGTTGATTATTGATTATCAGCTTGATGATGGAGTAACAGGCCTTGAAGTGATTGAGCAAGCGGCACTAACACGCTTACCAGCTATCGTTAATACCGCAAATCATGATGAAGGCATACGCGAGTTAGTGCTCGATGCGGGCTATCCATTGCTTTATAAGCCTCTGAAAGCGCCCGCCTTAAAACGCATGATTAAGCGACTGACTTAATCATGGTAATTGTAGCTTGTGTGCCTTGCTGGGGCTTTGAGTTTATCGATAACTCAAAACCTTGGTTGCGCACAAGTTCTCGGGTGATCACCAGCCCTATACCTGTGCCATTTGCCTTGGTTGAGTAAAATGGCACGAACAAGTTATCGGGGTTTTGAATACCACAACCTTGGTCGCTAATTGCAATACTTAAGTTATTACCTTGTTTCGACCAAGTGAGGGTAGGGGCTGAATTGCTACCTGCTTCAAAGGCATTTTTTATCAAGTTGATTAACGCTTGTTCTAGCTGACCTAGGTCGGCATTAAAATGTAACTCTTCGCTGCTATTTATTACTAGTTCAGGAAAGATAGCGCTTAAGCGAGTGTTTAATTGCTCGCTACTGATTACCTGTTTTTGTGCGGGTGGTAGCTTGGCAAACGCACTGTAACTGGCCACAAAATCAAGCAAGTGCTGAGCGCGTTTTTCTATTACTTGCAGCATATCTTGGGCGAGATCATCGTGACTGCTAATTTGCCCTTGGCGTTTAAGGGTTTGCAATGACTGACTCATTGAATAAATCGGCGTGAGTGAGTTACGCACTTCATGATTTAACACTCGAATTAACCGTTGCCAAACAAGTTGTTCATTATCGCGAAGCTGTTGCTCAATTGAAAAGAAGGTTAGTAATTCAAAGTTTCTGCCAGTCCGCCAAAAAGTCTGCGATGAGATTTGAAAGCGTTGTTTAAACAGTGAGTCACTGTTTTGTTGCCACTCGCCATCATGCAGGGCAATGCCTAAGTCGCTGGCCGATTTACCTTCAATCTGGTGATGGTTAATACTGTTTTTAAACGCCTTATTACTAAAGTAAATCAAGCTATGGGGGTCTAGGATAACGATGGGTAAGTCCAGCATGCTGGCAAACTCAAAAACAAACTCTTCTGTTTGCATGTAATGGCGTTTGTTCTTGGCTATTTTATTGCTGAGCTTGGCAAAATCTTGCTTAAGCGCTGCAACTCGCCCACTTTGATAAGACGCTAAATGCCAACTATTACTTTCGTCATTTGCCAGTGCATCTAGTTGCAGACCAAAGCGTTCAACCACATCGGTGATCACACGGTAGCTTTTAATTAAAGCAAAAGCGCTTATCCCGATAAACGGCAATAATAGACTGATACTGGCAAACCAATCTAGTTTTAAGCTGAGCGAAAGGGCAATACCAAGCGTTAATAGCAGCGCTATAACCATATAAAAATAGCGTCGAATACGCTGCTCTAACGACAACTTGCTACTCATTTAGCGTTCTACTTCTTTTAAATCGAGCTGATGTTTATCAATGCGACGATAAATCGCCGATTTACTTAATCCTAAAAATTCTCCTGCGGCGATAACATTGCCATTAAATTGCAGCAGCGCTTTTTGAATCATTTGTTTTTCAAGTTCTTCAAGGGGCAATAGTGGCAAAGCTTGTTCCGCATTACTATTTGTTTGCTCGCAACTTGGTTGATCTAAAATGAGGTCATTGGCTTGAATATTATTGTTATCGCTCATGATCACTGCGCGTTCAATGCAGTGGCTTAGCTCACGAATATTACCAGGCCAGCTGTAATTTTTTAGCGCCTTTAGGGCATCATTACTGAGCGCCATATTTGCGCGTTGATATTTTTTACCATGCACTAACAACAGGTGTTCAGCTAATGGGGCAATGTCGTCTTTTCTGTCGCGAAGAGGTGGAATGTGCAGTTCAATGGTATTAAGCCTAAATAATAAGTCACGGCGGAACTCACCCTGCTCAATGGCTGTAGCTAATTCACTATTGGTGGCAGAAATAATGCGAACATCGGCGGTTTTGGTTTGGCTTGAGCCTAGCACTTCAAACTCTTTGCTTTCTAGCACGCGGAGCATTTTACTTTGCAGCTCGAGGCTTAACGTTGCAATTTCATCTAAAAATAAGGTGCCGCCTTCGGCAATTTCAAACCGTCCTAAGCGGTCTTCTTTGGCATCAGTGAAAGCGCCTTTCTTATGACCAAATAATTCGCTTTCGAATAGCGTTGGGGCAATGGCGCCAACATTCACGCTTACATAGCGTTTATCAGCTCTGAGTGAATGCTGATGAATATAATGTGCCAATAAGCTTTTGCCTGTGCCATTTTCGCCGGTAATTAAAATACTGGCATCGGTTTTTGCAGCGCGCTCAGCTTTGGCGAGTAACAGCTGCATGATTTCTGATTGGGCTATGTAATGTGCTTGTGAGTCACTGGTAAGTGCCTTTAAGCACGCGTTGTCGTGATTACTTTGCTTAAGTTTTAGTTGTTGTTGCACAACGGCGGTTAAGCGTAGGTTATTCCACGGTTTTTCAACAAAGTCGACAGCCCCTAATTGCATGGCTTTTACGGCAACATCTATGCTAGCCCATGCGGTCATTACAATGACAGGTATGGTTGAACCTAATTGATTTAGTTGCTTTAAAAAGCGTAATCCCTCTTCACCTGAGGTAGTGTCGAGCTTGTAGTTCATATCGAGCAAAATCAGGCTAATGTGCTCGGTTTTTAATAACTCAAGCGCATGTTCAGGGCCTCCGGCCTCAAGGCATGGTAAGCCTAGTTGTTGTAATGCAACAATAGCAGCCAGACGTACATCAGCTTGATCGTCTATGACTAAGATTTTGTCCATGATGTTTTCTTATTATCCTGTTGAGGTGGCTTAAACTTAAGCCACCATTTGTGCTGTTAATCGTTACGCAGTGCAGCCATAGGTTTTGCTTTAAGTAGTAAAACCAAAGGTCTAAAGCAAGCAAATAGCGCAATACATAAGGTAATACTCCAAGCGAGTAATTGCAGTCTTACATCAAGCACCAGCCAAGACATTAGCTGCCCTTGTAACATGTAAAAGCCCACCATTACTGCAGCGAGCGCAACTGCAAAACCAATGAGCACAGGAATAATGGCTTCAACACTCATCAGCTTGAATAAGCGCGCTTTTTTCGCACCTAATGCCATGCGAATACCAAACTCATAACGGCGCAGACCAAGGTTATAGCTCAGTACCCCAAAAATACCGATTGCTGCTAATAATAGAGTAAATAACGCTAAGGTACTACACAGAACCACAGTCAGACGGCTCATATACAGTAAATTGTCGTACTCTTGCTGTAAGTCGTTAAACTGCCACATGGTTAAGTCGCTGTTCTTTTCTTTCAGCGTATTAAGTATTTGTTTATTAGTCAGCTTAACGCCATCAGTAGCTTTAATAGTAAACATGTAGCTATATGGTGTCGCTGGCCACCAAATGTGACGACCAAACGACTCATCGTAGTATTTAGGGTGATTAAAATCTTCGGTTACACCCACCACTTCATACATCTTTTCTTCTAAGCCTTGGTAGCTCTTGCCGATAATATTTTGATAGTCTTGGCCTGGTAATAAGTTTTCTGCCACGCTGACTGATACCAGTATCTCGTTAGTTTCACCGCGTATAGCTTGCTCGGTAAAGGTGCGGCCAGCGAGAATTTTGGTATTAACTAACGCAAAGTAATCAGGCCCTACCCACTGACTAGGGAAGAAAACAGAGCTTTTACCGTTTACATCTGTCAGGGTGTTGGCGTTTTGTCTTTGCGAAACAGGGCTGTGACCCAGTGCAACATCATCAATGCCTTGGCTATCAAGCAAAACCTGCTTGTATTGCAGCATATGTTCGTAGCGCTCCGCCAAGGACATCTGATTATTTGGCTGGAACAGGTTGGCAAAATATAGGTTTTCGGTATCACTGCCGAGTGGGCGGTTTATCGTGCCCATGGCTTTACTGACTACCATCACAGAAAAACTAACAAGCAGCGCGGCAACAAACATTTGTGAGCCAATTAAAATCCGTACTGTGCGGCCTGATACCTGCGAAACCCCGCCTTTACCACTGTTCTGCATTTGCGTATTTAGGGTTTTGTAATTAACCAAACGCGCTGTAATTACAGAGAAAATATAAGCAAGAGCAATACACAGTATGATGGCAACAATAACCAACGTGCTATCAACGGCCAAGCTATTAACCAGTGGCAATCGGCCTTCTGCTAATACTTTAAATAAGCGTATGCCCCATACCGATAAAAACAGCGCTATGCTTACCGATAAAGTCATTAAAATCAGTGACTGTAAAAAGATACTTTTAAATAACGTGCTGCGTTTAGCACCTAACACCGCCTGCAAGGCGAGGGTTTTATGTTGAGCAAGAGCGCGCGAGAAGAATAATGTGCTTACATTCAGTACTGCAATAATCAGTAGCCCTACCGCACCGGCTAACATCATCAAGCTTAAGTCATCGTTATTACCCAGCTCAACGTCACGATAAGGAGTTACTTCAGGTTTTACATCGGTGATCCCCCCGTTGTTTAGCCACTCTGATTTAACCGTATCAATTTGCTGTTTTAAATCGACTTTAACTTGATCTATGCTGACCCCAGGCTTTAAAACTGCAATAAGTTTTAGGTTTTTAAAAGTGTTTGTCCACGGGCTTTGCCAATCGTCATTGTGAAAGAAACGGCGGTCCGCACTTGATGGAAACCATACTTCAACATCACTTGCTTTAAACATGTAAGGTGGGCTGAATGAATCATCAACAACACCGACGATACGGTGAACATAATCGGTTTCACCCGCCATGACTGAAAGTGTTTTACCAATAATGTTCGGGTCGCTGTTGTAATGCTTGCGCCAGAAGTTAGCAGAGATAACAACCCGATCATCAGGTGTTTCTAGCGTTTCTCCAAGGTCAAAACCCTGTCCCATTAAAAATGGCGTGTTTAATAAGTCAAAATAGTTGCCGCCAACATACAGCACAGGCTCTTTTGGCTCGCCATCGAGGTTTGCAAAAATTTGCTCACCCGCATTGATCATCATACTTTGTTCAAAGCTTTGATTATGCTTAAGCCAGTGCACCATCGACTGATAGCTTTGAAAGCCGGTGGCATCGTAGTCATCATAAGTAAGTGATTGCTCAACCACCACCATGCGGCTTTCATCGTACACATCAAGGGGCTTTAAAAAGTAGCTGTTAACAAGGCTAAGCACTACAAACAAGGTGGCAAGTGTTAAAGCAAGCGTTGCGATAACCGCAGTGACAAAGCCCGGTGCATTCATTAATGATGCCCACGCTAAGCTCAGTTGGGCGCGTGTTTTGGTTAATTTCATTACATCACCTCGGCGCTTTCGAGTGCATGCTCTGTGGTGTCGCTGCTAGGTGCTTGGCGAGCTTCAGAGTAGGAAACAATTTCACCATCTAGCAATTTAAGTTGCGTTTTAGCACGTCCGGCATAACGTAAGTCATGGGTTACCATACAAATGGTGGTGCCTTTTTTATTCAGCTCATCAAGCAAGTCCATGACAGCATCACCATTTTTTGAATCTAAGTTACCAGTTGGCTCATCCACCAATAAAATACTTGGCTTGCCAGCTAGTGCGCGGGCAATAGCAATACGCTGTTGCTGACCACCGGATAATTGATTTGGTTTATGCTGAGCACGGTGGCCCATCTCAACCTCATCAAGGGCTTGCTTTACAGCAAGCTCAATTTCGTTTGGGCTCATGGCTGGCTCTCGGTAAGTGAGCGGAAGTGCCACGTTGTCAAACACCGATAATTCATCAATTAGGTTAAACGACTGAAATATAAAACCAATATGAAGGTTTCTTAGTTCAGCTTGCTGATCCATATCGAGTGTTTTTGTATCGACTTCTTTAATGAAATAATCGCCAGCAGTTGGGCTATCGAGTAAACCTAATAATGACAGCAGCGTCGATTTACCACAGCCAGATGGGCCGCTAATGCAGATATAGTCACCTTGGTTAATATTCAGGCTGATGTCTTTTAATGCATAGGTTTCAACATTTTGGCCGCGATAAACTTTGGCGATTTTGTTTAATGAGATAAGCGTGTTGGTTTTCATAAACTGTCCTGTTCGATTTTTATTGTTGCCAAATGCTGCCATTTAGAAAGGTCTGAAATGATCAGCTGTTCGCCCACGGTGGCACCGCTCAAAAGTTGAATTTGATTGTCACTGAGTGTACCAAATTCGATATTGGTTGGCGTTGCTAACTGGGTATTTGGATTAAGTTTAAACAGCGTGGCTTCGCTGTGAGCTTGTGCTTTTTGTGGCACGTTAATGGTTAATGCATCGGGAATAATGTTGCTAACCACATAGCCTTCAATGCTTAAATCGGGGCGGGCATTGGCAGGCAGTGTGCCTTGTAAATCAAGTTCGATAATAACTCGACCATCGGTAACAATAGGGTCAATTCGGGTGACTTTGGCATCAACTTCACCATGGCTTGCTTGACTAAAGGTGTTTACTTTCGCTGCCATATTGAGTGCCACTTTTTCGGCATCAGCTTGCTTAACGCTTAGCTCTGCTTTAAGTGCTTTATTTGAGCCAACCACCGCAAGGCGGGTGCCCGGCACGAGGTTTTGGCCAAGTTCAACATTCAATTCTTGCAGCATGCCATCGATGCCTGCTGTTATTTGCAGCTGATCAAAAGCGTGCTGCTCAACTTGATAATTAAGCTCAAATTGGCTTAATAGTTCTTGCTGTATTTTGCTGCGTTGTAAGTGCATTTCTTTAAGCTGTGCAAGACGTTGCTGCTCAATACTTACGCGCTCTGTAAGCTGTGCTACGTTTAGTATGCTTCGTTTGTAATCTAGGCTTGAAACAATTCCTTGCTCGATCAGTTTGCTTTCGGCATCGACTCTAAGCTCTGCACTTTGCAGCTCACTTTTTAATATGGCGAGATTTGCTTGGCGCTCAAGTAGCTCACTTTGCTGGTTAATTCTTTGCTCATTCACACTGGCTTTTTGGCGAGCAAGTTCTAGCCGAGCAACCGATAAACGCTGTGCTTGCTGTGGGTTGACGAGGCTTAAAATTACCGTGTCTTTGTTAACAATAGTGCCGGGATAAACGTGGATAGCTTCGACCATTGCAGTGTCGGTATTGGTTAAATAACGTTGATACTTTGGCTTTAAACGGCCAAAGCCACGTATTTTTACCACAAAATCGGCTTGTTTCACGGTCGCTATTTGCAATTGGCTTGCAGCAACTGCGGTGGGGGTCGCCCATTGATACGCCATTAAAGCGCCAAGAGCTGACACGCCAATAGCTGCACCAAAAAGCCATTTTTTAGCTTTTGATTGCTGAGGTTTGCGTTTTAGTGTGCTGTCTAAATCCATTGGCTATATTTCATTGTATTGTAGGTTTAGCAACACAAAAGCGAGGAACGTGCCAAGGTTTAATTTATTGATTTTAAGAGTTTTATTGTTTTTCGGTGAGATGGGTTTTCCCACTTTTGGGATTAATAAAATCAAAAGTGGGACAGATATAAAGTGCAGTCTACTGTAGTAACTTTGCAAGCTTAGCCAGCTGCTTTTTAGCATGTGTGTTATCAGGTTTAAGCTTTAACACATGGTTATAATTGGCGGTTGCTTGCTTGAGATCACCGAGGTACCAGTATGCCTCTGCTAAGCTATCAAAGGTATTGTAACTATGTGGGTAAAGGTGCGTATTTAGTTTAAAAATCGCTAACGCTTCATTGAGTTTGTCTTGGTTAATAAGCGAATAACCCCATAAGTTAATATCGCTTTCAGTAAATTGGATCTGCTCGTCTTTAGCTAATTGATCCGCAGCTGTAATTGCATTTTCATAGCCTTGCACTTCAAGAACTTGCCATAAGCGTTTAATATTTTTCGCTAAACCAAAGCCATTTTCTTGTTTCATTTCAGGGATATAAAAGCCCGCAATTTCATCTACAAATTGCGATGGCATTGCGCCAATCAAGTTGGTTAAGATCACTATCGACATATTATCTTTAGGGTAAACAAAGATACCTGCTCTGTTACCACCTATGGCAGCTAATGCCGGATGTTCTTCTCGTCCCATTACAGGCCAACCAAGACTGTAGCCATTTAAGCGCTGATTAAAGCCTTGAGTATGACCATTTTTTAGTCGAGTCGGGGTCCACATTTGTTGAATACTTTGTGCATTAATAAATTGATTTGTTTGTAATGCCACTAACCAATTTGCTAGTTCAGTTGCTGTTGAGGCCATACCTGCGGCGGTTTGTAGCATTGGTGAGAAAATGGCTTCTCTTGAATTTATTAGTTCATTACCTTGCGTTTCGTATCGTCTAGCCGAGTGTTTTACAACATTGTTGAGATTGCCAAAGCCCGCTTCAAGTGTTCTGTTCATCTCAGTTTTTTGTAACTGGTTTTTTGCTATAAATTGCTGAAATGGCATCCCAGATAACTTATTAATTAACTTACCAATAATGACGTAGTTTGTTTGGTTATATTTAAAACGGGTGCCGGTTTCGAACTCTAATGGTTTAGTTTGTACTTGTTTCCATGCGTCATCGGGTCCTTGATCTGAGATTAGATTGGCAATTTCATCTTTTATTATGTCAGGTAAGCCTGATGTATGGCTCATTAATTCTCTTGTTGTTATAGCGTGCCACTGAGTTGGCAGCTCGGGTAGGTAAGTGCCAATAGGCGCATTAAGGTCTAATTTCTTTTGCTCAACAAGCTGCATCAGTGCCACACCAACAAAGGCTTTAGTTGCGGAATTAATCACAAATAAAGTGTCGGCATCAACTGCAATATTATCTTCAATATTTGCAACTCCGTAGCTGGCAACTTTAATTACTTTATTATCTCGAACGACAGCAAGTTGTAGCCCGGGAATATTTCTTTTTTGCATTACCTCAACCAGCCATTGGTCAAGCTCATCTGCATGTGCAGAAAAGGCACTTAAAATAAGCGATAGAAGAGTAATCGTTGGAAGGATTAATTTTTTGCTAAGTTTTTTGCAAGCTGTGTACACGATGTTGTCCTTAGTGTTCATTTGTATCTATTATTTTTACTTAGATAGTTTTTGATGTGAGCACTAAAGCGAGGAGTGTGCCAATCTTCAAGGTATTGAAGTTAATGGCTTTTATTGTTTTTCTTGGTTTTAAAATTCCCATTTATGGGAATTTTAAATTAAAACTGGGAGTGAATGCTTAAATTAGCTTTCTTCGATTTTGCCAACTTGCGAAAGCTGATTAAACAAAATGCCCGCTTGGGTGCGGTTATAAACATTTAGTTTGCGTAAAATCGCTGACACATGTTGTTTGATTGTGGTTTCTTGAATCGACATTTCAAAGGCGATTTGTTTATTCAATAAACCGTCGGCAATCATCGCTAGTACGCGGTATTGCTGTGGAGTTAGTTTTTCAAGGTTGCGAGCAAATTCACTTTGTTCGTCGTTGATCACTACATCAGTTAAATCTACTTCAGGTGGTAACCAAGTGTCGCCGTTGAGTACATGACTAATAGCTTCGCTGATGACATCCAAAGAAGATGACTTAGGAATGTAGCCTGCAGCGCCAAGACTCATTGCTTGTTTTATTATGGCTGGTGTCTCATTGGCAGAGACCATAATCACTAAAATATCTGGGTAGTGGTTACGCAGTTGCGAAAGGGCTTGTAGGCCATTTGCACCAGGGATGGTGAGGTCTAAAAATATCAGTTCAATCTCAGGGTGAGCGCTTAACAGTGCAAACAAACCATCAATGTCACTGGTTTCTTTGATATGTTCTTCTGGCACTGATGTCGCGGCAGCTTGACGCAATGCACTTCTAAATAACGGGTGATCATCGGCGATTATGGTGTTCACAGCTAAAGACATTCCCTCGATTCTCCAATGCGTTATGTTATAAGTGATTTTGCGTTTTGAAACAAGGTTTGCCTGAAGGGAAGTTTCAGACAAACCTTTCTCACACAAGGATTTAGGTTCTATTTTAGAAACGGTAACCAACAGTGAAGGCTACAGTGCGAGGGTCGCCGTAGTAACCGATCAGCGTATTATCACCACCTAAACCTGGGGTGTATTTGCTGGTATCTGTTGGGTCTGTTGGATCAGGCGCTACGAACTGGTAACCACCAATCATGTACTCTTCATCCGTTAAGTTTTTACCGTAAAGACCAGCAGTCCAGTGGCCATCAGTGCTGTACCAAGTGATACCCATATTAAAGATACCGTAAGCATCTTGCGTTAACAGGCTATCTTCTTCGAATAGTGCGTAGTCACCTCTGTGGTAGTAGTTACCATTGATAACAAAGTCACCCATTTCTGTGTACATACGGTATGTTGCACCCAGATTAAAGGTTAAGTCAGGTGTGTTTGATACACTAAAGCGATCTGATTTATCGAATGCTTCACCCGTTTCTGGGTTGTAGTCAATTACGTTATCAAAGCTACTATCGATGTAACCTACTGACGCATCAAAACTGAGTGACTCTGTTGCAACATAGTTAAGCTCAAGCTCAATACCATCTGATGTTGACTCACCAATGTTACCTAAGCGTTGGTTTAGATCTGCTGCGCTGTCGCCCGGTAATACTGAAATATATTGACGGTCTTTATGATCAAGGGTGAATAACGTTACGTTTGCACGTAGGTTGTTGTTCCACTCACTCTTCATACCGATTTCGAATGAATCAACGATTTCTGGTTTTGCTGCTGGCTCTGCAGTAGTTGCACGTGGGTTGAAAGTACCTGACTTAAAGCCTTGCGCATAACTTGCAAAGAACATGATGTCGTTTGAATATTGGTATTCAACACCTGCACGCGGTGTGAAACGTGACCACTCTTCTTCATCATCGAGTACCGTTGGTACAAGTTGGCCTTCTGGTCGAGTGTAACCTGGCACCCAACCTGACTCTGGATAAACAATGTCAAAGATGAGGCCGTTGTTAACCTGTGCTTCTTTTTTATCTTTGGTGTAACGCGCGCCGAGTGTCATTGACCATTTATCGGTTAAATCAATCGAGCCTTGAATATAGGCTGCTTTACTGTTTGAGTTACTACAACCGCTTACTTCACGAGTCAGGCCTGGTGCACCTAGGCTTTGACCTAAGATACCTAAAATAGCCTCAAATTGACCACATGATTCACCATCATAATAGTAAAGGCCTGATACAAGCTTATAGTTATCCCCTTGATGATTTAGCTGTAACTCGTGAGTGGTTTGCTCATCATCGTAAATAGCCGGTACATCGAAAATTGGCAACGAGGTATTGTCAAAGTCGATATTTGTTGGAGAGTAACTTTCGCGGCTTGAACCTATGTATTTAATACTTGTGCTATCACTCATATCCCAACGTGCAGTCAGGCTGTAGCCTTCAAGTTCAACTTTGTTCCATGTAGGCAAGCTGGTGTATGAGTCATACACGCTGTTTGGTACTGGCGCATCAGTTAGTAGACTAGGCAGTAAACGATAGCCGCCTTTCGCGTTAGATTTATCTTCTGTTTTATCCCACGCTAAGCGGAAGAAAAGGTCATCGGTCGGTGTGTACTCTAAGGTAACACGAGCTGCGGTTACGTCTTTGTTGTAGTTTTCGCGGTCTTGGTTATCAAGAGCCGATGTTAAAAACTCACCAAAGCCATCACGATTTAGCGTTGCAAAACCAAACCCTACGTAAAGCTTTTCGTCAACAATCGGTAATTGGCCGGTAATTTTTAAATCTTTTTGGTTATAGCTACCTACAGTACCTTGAATGTTTAACGTTGCATCACCGCTCATTTCTTTGGTGACGTATTTAATTGCACCACCAATGGTATTTTTACCGTAAAGGGTCCCTTGTGGACCACGTAATACTTCGATTTGTTGCACATCAAGAAGGTCAAGTACGGCACCTTGTGGGCGAGCAAGATAAACATCATCAATATAGATACCTACACCCGGCTCATAACCCCAAAGTGGATCTTGCTGACCTACACCACGAATAAACGCGGTAATAGTAGAGTTTGTACCACGGCTTGCTTGCAAGGTGGTATTTGGCGAGAACTGCTGAACTTCGGTCATAACGACGATGCCATTTTCTGCCAGTTCTTCAGCACCCACTGAAGTGACTGCGACAGGAACTTCTTGCAAGTTTTCAACAGTTTTACGTGCTGTTACCTGAATACGTTCAAGTTCCCCTTTTTTTGCTGCAGGTTCGGCTTGTTCTGCCGCTTGAGCACTGACACCTGCCAAAGCAAGTGATACAGCCAGAGTAAGTGGCGCGACTTTTGGGTTAAGCTTTATCATGTTGTATTCCTTGTTATTGTTGTCATTAGTCTTATGGCCACTCACATTGATGTTGCCGAAGACTTAATAAGATTTGCCCGTGTCACCTGTCAGTTAATGTAGAAGATAGTTGCAAAAATTGAATTAGTACCATAGTGCTATACCCGCCACAGCCCTTTATTTATCAAGCAATTAAGCTATTTTTAAAGCAGATAGTACCTTAGTGTTATGTATTTTTTGAACGCTTAGGGTAAGACTGAAGGCATTATTCCGATGTCACCTCATCTGTGTAATAACAATAATTATAGGAATGTCTATGCTGAGCATGATAGGACTGTTAGGCGGTTTGATACTGCTGATCATTTTAACGCTGCGTGGGGTAAATTTATTTATCGCTGCGCCAATCTGTGCACTATTAGTTGCACTTAGTAGTGGCATGGCCATTTTCCCTGTATCGGCAGATACAAACTTTATTAACGCCTATATGGATGGCTTTGCAGGCTTCTTAAGTGCGTGGTTCTTTATGTTCTTACTGGGTTCGTTATTCGGTAAGTTTATGGAAGACACCGGTGCTGCAGACAGTGTTGCAAGCTACATTGTGGGTAAACTAGGTATGAAGCACGCGGTTCTTGCGGTTGTGATTGCCTGTGCAGTTTTAACCTACGGTGGCGTGAGCGTCTTTATCGTTGCGTTTTCTGTTTACCCAATGGCATTAAGTCTGTTTAAAGATGCAAATTTACCGCGCCGCTTTATTCCAGCAACGCTGGCATTTGGTTCGGTGACCTTTACCATGACCTCAGCAGGCTCGCCAGAAATTCAAAACTGGATCCCGGTTAAGCACCTTGGTACGTCACCTTATGCAGCATGGGAAGTGAGCTTAGTGGTGGCTATTTTTATGGCGACAGCAGGTTACTTTTGGTTAAACAAGATGATCAAAAAAGCTGTTGCTAACGGCGAGGCCTTTGAAGCGCGTGATGATGATCCTGTCATTATTGAGCGTCGTCGACCGCACCCAATTACAGGTGTGATCCCGCTAATCGTGGTGCTACTTTTATCATTTACGCTACATGATGTACTACAGCAAACAGCGCTTATTGTTGCCTTGCTTGGTGGTGTGTTGAGTATTGTGATTATTAACTTCAAGCATTTTCACGATATGGGTAACGCTATTAATGTTGGCACAACTGGCGCTTTAGTAGCAATCGGTAACACCGCTGCTGTGGTTGGTTTTGGCGCTGTGGCGAAAGTATCACCGGCATTTACCGCCGCTGTCGATGTGATGACCCATATGCCGGGTAATGAGTTGGTTGGTGCTGCCGTTGCGGTCAGTGTAATTGCTGGCTTAACAGGCTCTGCTTCAGGCGGGCAAGCCATTGCATTACCACTTGTCGCACCGGGTTATTTAGACATGGGTGTAAACCCTGAACAACTGCATCGTGTAGTGGCAATTAGTTCTGGAGCCCTCGATACCTTGCCGCATAATGGTTATGTGGTCACAACAATACGCGCTATCTGTAAAGAAACACATCAACGAGCGTATTGGTCAATGGCAGCTCTGACTGCGGTTATTCCGCTTATCGGTGTCGCATTGGCACTCGGACTCTTTATTTTCTTTTAAGGAACAGCAATGAAAACCAAATTAATAATTTTGCTATGGCTGGTTGTATTTAGTAGCACTGCGTTTGGCGCTGCCAACAAAGCCGACACCATGCTGGTGGAAAAACAGCATTTTACGACAAAAGATTTTACCACTGTGTCTGGTGTGACTTTAGAGCAAGTGGACATTGGCTGGGAAAGTTACGGAAAACTAAACGCCAATAAAGATAACGTGATTTTAATAACCCATTACTTCTCTGGTACTTCTCATGCCGCAGGTAAATATAAAGCGGATGATGCCCTACCGGGTTATTGGGATGCGATTATCGGCCCAGGTAAAGCTATCGATACCAATAAATATTATGTGATTAGCTCAGATACTTTAGTGAATGCCAACTGGCATGATGAAAATGTAATTACGACAGGCCCTGCCTCAATCAATCCAAAAACAGGTAAACCATATGGTTTAGATTTCCCAGTGGTTACGATTACTGACTTTGTGAATGTGCAAAAGCGGTTACTCGACAGCCTAGGTATCACTAAATTACATGCTGTGATGGGTGCATCAATGGGGTCGTTTCAAGCACTTGAGTGGGCAACACGTTACCCAGATAAAGTAGAGCGTTTAATTCATGTGATTGGCGCTGCAACCATGGATGCATGGACTGTCGCTGCACTTGAGAAATGGGCGTTACCAATTCGTCTAGATAAAAACTGGCAGCAAGGTAATTACTACGGTAAAGATCGCCCATTAGATGGCTTAGCGGCAACCATGCTTAATATTACGCAAGATGCGATGCATCCAATTATTTATAACGCGAGCTTCCCTGACTTTAATGTATTGGATGAAGGTGCGTTAAAAGACATTCGCACCTTGCCTAAGTTAAACCAAGTACTCGCTCAGCGCGCAATGGCACGAGCTAAAACGCAAGATGCAAACCATGTACTTTATTTGGTCCGGGCATCACAATTATTTACCGCTGGTATGCAAAGCGATTTAACAACGGCACTTAAAAATGTCTCTGCCAAAACATTATTACTACCCGCAACGAACGACTTACTGCTTCGCCCTGAAAACATGCGCACCGTGTTTGACACCATGAAAGCAGCAGGTAAAGACGTTGAGATTTCAGAAATTGAAGGGGGCTGGGGACACCTTGATGGCATTTTCTCAATCGCCCCGAAAGCGCAGCTTATCAGTGAGTTTTTAGAGGAGTAGCCCGATGAGCAAAACAGTTTTAATTACCGGTGCAGCCAGTGGTATTGGTTTATATGTTGCACAGCAACTGGCGATGCAAGGTCACACTATTATTGTGACTGATTTAAATCAGCAAGCAGCACAACAAGCGGCAGCAGGCATTGTTGAACAAGGCGGCAGCGCTGAAGGGTATGCACTTAATGTGGCTGATAGTAATGCAATAGAGCAGTTTTTCACTGAGCTTAATCAGCCAATTGATGTACTTATTAATAATGCGGGTATTCAGCATGTTGCGAAGCTTGAAGATTTTCCGGCTGATAAATGGCAGTTCTTACAGCAAGTTATGCTGGTTGGCCCGGCGATGATGACTAAGGCGGTACTCCCTCGCATGCGTGAGCAAGATTTTGGTCGCATCATTAATATTGGTTCAATCCATGCCATGGTGGCGTCTAAATATAAGTCGGCTTATATCGCTGCAAAACATGGCTTAATCGGCTTTGCTAAAACCATGGCACTCGAAACTGGCGATGCCAATATCACGATTAATACCGTGTGCCCAGCCTATGTAAAAACGCCGCTTGTGGAGCAACAAATTGCCTCGCAAGCCAAAGAACATGGTATTTCAGAGCAACAAGTGATCGACACGATTATGCTAGCACCGATGCCGAAAAAAGCATTTATCGGCTTAGATGAGATCCTGCATACCGTTAGCTTTTTAATGGCCGATGCAGCTCGCAATATTACCGCCCAAGCAATCGCCATTGATGGCGGTTGGACTGCACAATAGGAGGAGCCAATGGCAGGTTTTGATAAAGTAGTTACAAGTTATAGCGAAGCGATGGCTGGCCTTGAAGATGGCATGACAGTGATAGCTGGTGGTTTTGGTTTATGCGGCATTCCTGAAGGGCTGATTGCGCAAATTAAACGGCAAGGCACCCGAGATTTAACCGTGGTATCGAATAACTGTGGTGTTGATGGCTTTGGTTTAGGTGTGCTGCTTGAAGATAAGCAAATCAGTAAGATGGTTGCCTCTTACGTTGGTGAAAACGCGCTATTTGAGCAGCAACTATTAAATGGTGAACTTGAAGTTGAGCTCACACCGCAAGGCACCTTAGCTGAAAAAATGCGAGCTGGTGGCGCGGGTATTCCTGCATTTTATACCGCAACAGGCGTGGGTACCCCGGTGGCTGACGGTAAAGAAACCCGCAATATTAATGGTCGTGACTATTTATTAGAGCCAAGTATTACTGGCGACTTTGCGATAGTTAAAGCGTGGAAAGCAGACCGCTACGGTAACTGCATTTATCGTCATACGGCGATGAACTTTAATCCGATGGCCGCAACCGCAGGTAAAATAACGGTTCTTGAAGTTGAAGAAATTGTTGAACCAGGGGAGCTGGAGCCAAGCCAAATTCACACACCGGGTATCTATATTGACCGGGTGATTAAGGGTGAATTTGAAAAGCGCATCGAGAAAGTTACCACTAAGCAAGAAAATCAATAAGGAGCACGCTGATGGCATTATCACGAGAACAAATCGCTAAACGCGTGGCGATGGAACTACAGGATGGTTACTACGTTAACTTGGGCATCGGTATTCCAACCTTGGTCGCTAATTATGTCCCTGATGGCATCGAAGTGATGCTGCAATCTGAAAATGGTTTACTCGGTATGGGGCCATACCCAAGTGCAGACCAAGTTGATGCCGATATGATCAACGCTGGTAAAGAAACGGTCACCGCTGCAACGGGGGCGGCTATTTTTAGCTCTGCTGAAAGCTTTGCCATGATCCGTGGTGGCCACGTTGATTTAACCGTGCTGGGTGCGTTTGAAGTTGACCAAAACGGCAACATTGCCAGTTGGATGATCCCGAAAAAGCTGGTTAAAGGAATGGGCGGTGCGATGGATTTAGTGGCTGGCGCTAAAAACATTATTTGTACTATGACCCATGCTAATAAGCATGGCGAATCAAAACTGCTGACTGAATGTAGTTTGCCGTTAACGGGTGTTGGTTGTATCAATAAAGTGATCACCGATTTGGCACTTTTAGAAATTAAAGACGGTGCATTTCATTTATTAGAGCGTGCCCCGGGTGTTTCGGTTGATGAGATTATTGCTAAAACACAGGGCAAGCTTATTGTCTCTGGTGACATTCCTGAGATGACGTTTAGCTAGTTTTACGACTTTTAAGCAGCTAATTTGCCTAGATTTTATACTAAACCCCAATAATGTGCTTTTTGTTCATGAATTTTATGAGCAAAAAGCCATTTATCACCATCAATGCAACTTACCCCCTAAACATTTCGTTAATCTATCGTTAACACTATGCTCCAAACCAGATCGCCGATTGCAGTAGGCCGATCAACGACAACAAATAATTATAATCTGGTGTGGAGTAATTCATGAAAGCTAGTAACACACAGCTCGCTTTAGCCGTTGCAGCGGCGTTAGCAAGTACATCAGCATTCGCACAAAGCGACACTGAACAACTACAACAACAACTCGATGCACTTCAAAAAGAAGTGGATTCATTAAAAACATCTAGCGGCTTCAACTTAGAATTTGGTGGTCGCGTACAACTTGATTACAACTATTTCGACGGTGCTTACAATGCCAACAATGATGGCGCAGGAGGTAGCGACTTCTTCCCTCGCCGTATCCGTACTTATGTTGAAAGTGAACATGGCAACTGGGATCACAAACTATTATTGGAATTTGCTGAAGGCACGGCTGAAATCGTGTTAGCGCGTGTACGCTATGCATTCGACAACGGCTTAAAAGTAAAAGCCGGTAAAATCCGTGAAGACATGTCACTCAATGCGCTAACCAGCTCTAAACACATAAATACCATTGAGCGCAGCACCCTTGCTAATACCTTCTCGCCTTTCTTCCGCTGGGGTATCTCGGCTTATCAATACTTCAAAGACTCAGGCTTACGTTACGCGGTGGGTGTTTACAAAAACGACGCGTTTGGTGCATCGGGCCATGACGAAGATGACAAACTAACATTGGCTGTAACAGGTCGCTTAACTTGGTCAAGTGCAGCACCGGGTGATGTGATTCATTTAGGTGCTTGGCACTCTTATCGTGATATGGGCGGCAATGACTTAAGCGCTCGTTTTGCCCGTGGTGAAGTGCGTGAAACCAATGTTCGCTTAGTGGATTACGCAGTTGGTGGTGAAACGGCAGCGCTAGATAGCATGTCGCAAAGCGGTCTTGAATTTGCCTACCAAGCGAATGCATTCACTTTAGAGGCTGAATATGCCAGCCGTTACCTCGATACGGTTGATAGTAGCAATGAACTTGATGGTGAACGGTTTGATGGCTTTCATGTTTCGGCAAGTTACTTCTTAGGCGGTGAGCAGCGCCGTTACAAAGCAGGTTCAGCATTATTTGTGCAACCAAAAGGGATTAAAGATGCATGGGAGCTTGTTGCCCGTGTGTCGCAAATGAACGCCAGCAGCAAACAACAAGGTACCGACGTAACCACTTATACGTTAGGCACATCTTATTACCTAAGCAGCGATATTAAATTTATGGGCAACCTAATTTACAGCGATGTTGACGGTGCCGGTGCTTCTACGCTGGCTGGTGATGAAGATTCAGGTATGGGCATCAGTGCTCGTATGCAGTACTTATTTTAGGAGTCGTGCATTATGACTATGTTTAAATCATTAAAAAGATCTGTTTTAGCAGCTTCATTATTAGTAGCCAGCCCACTGGCATTGGCAAACTTACACTTTTTGGTGCCGGGTGGCCCAGGTGGCGGTTGGGATACCACAGCACGTGGTGTCGGTGAAGCAATGGTGAAAGCGGGCATTGAAGACAATGCATCGTTTCAGAATATGTCGGGCGGCGGCGGTGGCCGTGCAATTGCTTACTTGATTGAGTCGGGCACTAAAAAAGGCGATATGTTGATGGTTAACTCAACGCCTATCGTTCTGCGTGCATTATCAGGCAAAATTCCTTACAGCTATCGCGATTTAACGCCAGTTGCCAGCATGATTGCTGATTATGGTGCATTTATTGTGCGCAATGACTCGCCATTTAAAACATGGCAAGACGTTATTGATGCTATGAAAAAAGACCCTGGTTCTGTAAAAGTGGCGGGTGGCTCTGCGCGCGGCAGCATGGATCACTTAGTGGCAGCACAAGCGGTGAAAGCGGCGGGTATTGATGGCCGTCGATTACGTTACATTCCTTATGATGCTGGTGGTAAAGCGAAGGCAGGTTTATTGTCGGGCGAGGTCAACTTACTTTCAACAGGCTTAAGTGAAGCACTCGAAGTCGCAAATGGTGGTCAGGCACGTATTTTAGCGGTTACTTCTGCCGATAAATTGCCTGATTACCCAGCAATTCCAACCTTAAAGTCGCTAGGTTACGACATGGAATTCGTAAACTGGCGCGGCTTTTTTGCAACCCCAGATTTACCAGCAGACAAACTAGCCCAGTACACAGAAAAGCTACGTAAGCTGCAACAAACTCCTGAGTGGGAAGCGGTTCGTGCCCGCAATGGTTGGCTAAATCTATTTCAAGAAAAAGAAGCGTTTATTAAATCGCTTGAGCAGCAAGAAGCGCAATTACGCGTTGTAATGAAAGAGCTTGGTTTTATCCGAGGCTAAGGTTAGACAATGTTAAACCGTGAATTAATTGGACCGAGTTTATTCTTGGTCCTCTTTACCCTCTACGCCCTTGTGGCTTGGCAAATTCCACTTATGCCATTTGAAGAGTACGAAAGCGTTACTTCTGCAACCTTACCAAAAGTGTATGCAGTATTCGGGATCGTGGTGTGCGTACTATCGATCGGTGCCAACTTATTAAAGCAAGCGCCAACAGAAAAAGCAGAACTACTCAGTAAGGGCAACTTACTACGTACCTTTGCATTGTTGGTGTTGATGGTTGCTTATAGCGCCATGCTTGAACCGTTCGGCTTTTTAATTGCCACCAGTGCATTTTTAATTGCTGGCTTTTTTATTATGGGTGAGCGCCGTAAGACGGTGTTGTTGTTTGCTTCTGTACCTGTGGCTGTGGTTTTTTGGTTTTTAATGACACAAGTACTGGGCATTTACTTAGTACCTGGCAATTTGTGGAGTTAAGTTATGCTTGATGGAATTATGTTAGGTTTGTCGACCGTACTCGACTGGAACAACTTGTTATATGTGATTATTGGCTGCTTTGTTGGCACGTTCATCGGTATGCTACCTGGGCTTGGTCCAATTACTGCGATTGCGTTGATGATCCCGATCACTTACAGCATTGGTGCTGATTCGGGCATGATTTTAATGGCGGGTGTTTACTACGGGGCTATATTCGGTGGCTCTACTTCTTCTATTTTAATTAATGCGCCGGGCGTGGCGGGGACGGTAGCGTCATCATTTGATGGCTACCCGCTAGCAAAACAGGGTAAGGCAGGTAAAGCCCTTGCTATTGCAGCTTATTCATCCTTTATAGGCGGTACGATTGGCGCCATTTTATTGATGGTGGCAGCGCCATTATTAGCGAAAGTGTCATTAAGCTTTCAATCGCCTGATTATGTTGTACTGATGTTTTTAGGCTTAACAGCCATTGCCGCATTCTCTAATAAAGGGCAATTTTTAAAAGCCATGATGATGACGGTATTTGGTTTAATGCTGGCTACAATTGGTATTGATCCCTCTTCAGGTACCGAGCGCTTTACCTTTGGCCAAGCTGATTTATTAGATGGAATTAGCTTTTTATTGGTGGCAATGGCAACGTTCGCGCTGGCAGAGGCACTGATTAATGTGGCGCGCCCTGAAGCTGAACCAGATAAAAAAATTGATGATCCTGATACGCCAAAAATCGGTTCAACAAAACTAACCAAAGAAGAAGTAAAAGATATGGCTCCTGTGGTTGGCCGTTCATCTTTACTTGGTTTTATTGTCGGTGTTTTACCGGGCGCAGGGGCAACGATTGCCAGCTTTATGGCCTATGCCACTGAACGCAACCTTGCTCCAAAGGCACTAAAAGATAAGTTTGGTAAGGGCTCGATGCGTGGCTTAGCCGCACCTGAGTCGGCTAATAATGCAGCTTGTACGGGTTCATTTGTACCATTACTGACTTTAGGTATTCCGGGCTCTGGTACCACAGCGATTATGCTAGGTGCATTAATTGCCTACGGTATTCAGCCGGGCCCTATGTTAATGCAAGAAAACCCAAGCGTGTTTTGGGCAGTCATTGTTAGTATGTACTTTGGCAATATTGTACTGCTTATTTTGAATCTGCCGCTGATCCCGTATTTCGCTAAAGTGCTGGCAATGCCTAAATCTGTGCTGACAGTGATGATTTTATTCTTCAGCTTAATTGGCGTGTATTTAGTGTCATTTAACACCTTTGATTTATTTATGATGGTGGGCTTTGCGCTGGTGGCCTTGGTGCTTAGATTGTTAGCTTTCCCGATGGCGCCATTATTACTTGGCTTTATCCTCGGTGATATGATTGAGCGAAACTTCCGCCGTGCCATGATGATTTCAGATGGCTCGCTGAGCTTTTTATGGGACCGCCCATTAACACTGAGTATTTTTGTGATTTCGATCTTAGTGTTGTTGTTCCCACTGAAAGACTATATTGTCCAACGTCGTAAAGACAAAGCAGCTACGCAAGCAGAGCAACATGCGTAGAACAAGGCACTGATATGAGATACACCAATAAGCTAAACCCATTTCAGCATATGGTTAAAAAACCAAAGCGCTTAGAAACGCGACTCATTATTTGGGTTACCGGTCTATGTGTTTTGCAAGCTGTGTTGTTTGGCGCTTTGGTGTATCAGATCACTGCAGAAAGCTTGCATAGCCACATGGGTGATAAAGCACTTTCGCTCGCAACCAGTATTGCCTCACGAGATGACGTGCAAAATGCATTACAAACCAAGCAAGGGCTTGATGAGTTAAATACGCAAATAGAGCATATTCGTGAACTAACCGCAGCTAGCTTTATTGTTATCGGTGATAGGAATACCCGCCGTATTGTTCATCCCGACTCAGATAAGCTGGGTAAACCTATGGTGGGCGGTGATAGTAAAGCTGCACTGCGTGGTGAGCGGTATGTTTCGATTGCAAAAGGGAGTTTGGGTGAGTCTATCCGTGGCAAAGTACCCGTGCTTTCAGAGCAAGGTGAAGTGATAGGACTGGTTTCGGTTGGCTTTTTAGTGCAATCAATTGAACCGCTTATTCGTGCTCGTAGTGCTGAAATCATGCTCTGGGGTTTGTTGTTAGTGGGTTTGAGCATTTTGGCTGCGGTGTATATTGGTCAACGAGTTCGTAACGCTATTTTTGGTTTACAACCTGACGAAATAGCAAGGCTGTTCTCTGAGCAAGATGCTATTTTGAATACCGTTCGTAGTGGCATTATCGCCCTCGATCCTGAAGGTAACGTACGTAACTTAAACCAGCGTGCTTGCGAAATCCTCGGTAAACCGACCAGCTGTATCCATCAGCCACTTAAGCTTGAAGATTTGCTTCCTGAACATGCTGAATTTTTAATGCATAACCAACAGCGTCCGATTGTTGGTTTTGAATTATTTGCTGCTGATAAACGCATTGTGTTGTCGCGATATGCATTGCAAGTGCAAGGTGAGGCTGATGGTATTTTGCTGAGTATGCGCCCTGCGGATGAGCTTGAATATTTATCGCAGCAATTAACCAAAGTACAAGCTTTTGCTGAGTTATTACGAGTGCAAACTCATGATTACTCAAACAAGCTAAACTTAATTGGTGCGTTAATTCAAATGGGGCAAACGGAGCAGGCGATTGAGTTAATAGGTCAAGAAAGTAAAGGCTCGCAAGCGCAGATCCATCATTTACTCGAAAGGATCCAAGATCCAGTGCTAGCTGGTTTACTGGTCGGTAAATACCACAAAGCTCGTGAACTTAATGTAATCCTTGAGCTTAATCCAGACAGCTTACTAGGATCGATCACCCGTAAAGATATGCTAGAGCGGGTTGTCTCGATACTTGGCAATTTGATTGATAACGCAATTGAAGCTGCTATTAGAGCCAGTGATACACGTACCCCTAAGGTTCGTGTTACGGTTGACGAAACCAGTAAAACATTATTGTTTGATGTTGAAGACAGTGGTTTTGGTTTAGGCGATGACAAGGATGTGGTATTTACACCACAATACAGCTCTAAGTCAGGGGCTGAACATGGTATTGGCCTTTATTTGGTTAAAACCAACTTAGATTCGTGTCGTGGTAGTTTAGAAATAGGTGAGTCTGATCTCATGGGTGCACGTTTGAGTGTCTACATTCCAAAATAATAAAAACGATCAGCCTATAAATAAAAGGTAAAGAACATGACTTACTCGGTTGTCATTGTTGAAGACGAAGTAGAAGTTGCCCAGTTATTGGCGCAATACTTATTACTTCCTCATGGCGTTGCTGGCCAGCAAGGGGCACGGCAAACTCTGCGTCAGGGGCAATATCAGGTTGTGGGTATTGCAGGCAATCTTGCCACAGCGAAAGCACTGTTATCGGCAATTAATGCTGATTTAATTTTGCTAGATATTCATTTACCTGATGGCAATGGTCTTGATTTACTCAATGAACTACGCCGCGAAGAAATGAAAAGCGAAGTAATGCTGTTAACTGCAGCAAAAGAAGTAGAAACTCTTGAAAAGGCTATGCAGCTTGGTGCCTGTGATTTCTTGGTTAAACCATTAATGCTAAATCGCTTAGATCAAGCGCTGGCAAGATTTGAAGCGAGACAACAATGTTTGTTGGGTGCTGATGAAGTTACCCAGTCAATGGTTGATACTTTATTTGGATCGCAAGAACAATTAAAAGCGCCAGTTAGGTTACCAAAAGGGGTGGATCAGCTCACTTTGCAAAAGATCTTAAAAGCTTTTAAAGCGAATATTGGCACGGCTTTTACTGCTCAGCAAATGGGTGATTTAGTAGGGGTTAGTCGCTCAACAGCCCGTCGTTATCTGGAATATCTGCTTGAGGCTGAGCAAGTCAGTGCTGATCAGAGCTACGGAAGTATTGGCCGCCCCGAGCGCTGTTACAAAATGACAAACAGCTAATTGCATCATTTATCGGGTAAATTACCGTTCAATTAACGATTTTAGTCATATAAATTCATTAATCGGCACGATAAAAAGTGCCGCTTATCCTGAGCATAGAAAAATTTTATAAAATTGATTGCATTTTAAGCGACTTCGATGGTGATGTTCGCTTTAAGTAATGCTATACTCCCGCCGAATAATTTTTCGACTTTATTAAGAGTAAAATAATGGCAGATTTATCGAAGTACAGAAATATTGGTATTTTCGCCCACGTTGACGCGGGTAAAACTACCACCACTGAGCGTATCCTTAAGCTTACGGGTAAAATTCATAAGACTGGTGAGGTACACGACGGTGAGTCTACGACTGACTTCATGGAACAAGAAGCTGAGCGCGGTATTACAATCCAATCAGCAGCTGTAACTTGTGAGTGGAAAGGCCACCGCTTAAACGTTATCGATACTCCGGGACACGTTGACTTCACAGTAGAAGTATACCGTTCACTTAAAGTATTAGACGGTGGTATCGGTGTATTCTGTGGTTCTGGTGGTGTTGAGCCACAGTCAGAAACTAACTGGCGTTATGCGAACGAATCAGAAGTTGCACGTGTAATCTTCGTAAACAAACTAGACCGTATGGGTGCTGACTTCTACCGTGTAGTTGGTCAAGTTGAAAAAGTACTTGGTGCTAACCCACTAGTTATGACTTTACCAATTGGTATCGAAGACCAATTCTGTGGTGTTGTAGACGTACTTGAGAAAAAAGCATACGTTTGGGACGAGACAGGTCTTCCTGAAAACTACGAAGTACAAGACGTTCCAGCTGACATGGTAGACAAAGTTGAAGAGTACCATGAGATGTTAGTTGAGTCTGCTGTTGAGCAAGACGACGACCTAATGGAAGCGTACATGGAAGGTGAAATGCCTTCACTAGAGCAAATCAAAGCGTGTATCCGTAAAGGTACTCGTGACCTTGCTTTCTTCCCAACTTTCTGTGGTTCTGCATTCAAAAACAAAGGTATGCAATTAGTACTAGACGCGGTTGTAGATTACCTACCTGCGCCTACAGAAGTTGATCCACAGCCTCTAACTGATCCTGAAACAGGTGAGCCTACTGGTGAAGTTGCAACTGTTGATGCAGATGCGCCACTTAAAGCGTTAGCGTTCAAGATCATGGACGACCGTTTCGGTGCACTTACGTTCATCCGTATCTACGCTGGTCGTATGAAAAAAGGTGATACAGTACTTAACTCTGCAACTGGTAAAACAGAGCGTATCGGCCGTATGGTTGAGATGCAAGCTGACGAGCGTACTGAGCTTACTGAAGCACAAGCGGGTGACATCATCGCTGTTGTTGGTATGAAGAACGTTCAAACTGGTCACACTCTATGTGATCCTAAGCATGAATGTACTCTTGAAGCGATGATCTTCCCTGATCCAGTTATCTCAATCGCTGTTGCTCCTAAAGACAAAGGCGGTAACGAGAAGATGGGTATCGCGATCGGTAAGATGGTTGCAGAAGATCCTTCATTCCAAGTTGAAACTGACGAAGATTCAGGCGAAACCATCCTTAAAGGTATGGGTGAGCTTCACTTAGATATCAAAGTAGATATCCTTAAGCGTACTTACGGCGTAGACCTAATCGTTGGTCAACCTCAGGTTGCTTACCGTGAAACTATCACGAAAGAAATCGAAGATAGCTACACGCACAAGAAACAATCTGGTGGTTCTGGTCAATTCGGTAAGATCGATTACCGCATCAAGCCAGGTGAGCCTAACTCAGGTTTCACATTCACGTCTTCAGTTGTTGGTGGTAACGTTCCTAAGGAATTCTGGCCTGCAGTTGAGAAAGGCTTCGCATCAATGATGCAAGAAGGTGTTCTAGCTGGCTTCCCAGTGTTAGACGTTGAAGTTGAACTTTTCGACGGTGCTTTCCACGCAGTTGACTCATCAGCAATCGCGTTCGAAATCGCTGCTAAAGGCGCTTTCCGTCAGTCTATCCCTAAAGCGGGCGCACAACTTCTTGAGCCAATCATGAAAGTTGACGTGTTCACTCCAGAAGACAACGTGGGTGACGTAATCGGTGACCTTAACCGTCGTCGTGGTATGATCAAAGACCAAGAAGCAGGCGCAATGGGCGTTCGCATCAAGGGTGAAGTACCACTTTCAGAAATGTTCGGTTACATCGGTCACTTACGTACTATCACGTCTGGTCGTGGTCAGTTCTCTATGGAGTTCTCACACTACGCACCATGTCCACAGAACGTAGCTGAAACTGTAATCGCTGCAGAAAAAGAGAAAAAAGCTGCTAAGTAATTAGCCTTTTAACTTCTTTAAAAAAACCCGCACTTTGAAGTGACCCCATAAAGTTGGACTCTTTGCTAAGCGGTTGCCAAGGCCTGATTTCGATACTGTATCGGACTCAGGCCTTTTAGTTTCAGCTTAATACGCTCATTGTTGTAATAGTGGATA